>NZ_JBTVBB010000004.1:0-114535 GCF_058356305.1 Candidatus Culexmicrobium sp. | reverse complement strand
ACACCAACATCAAGCAATCTACCATATAGAGACTCCCATGACACCACGCAAAACCCCCAAGAGAAATAATCAAACTAAGAAGAAACACAGCAACAAACGCTAACCAAAACATCATGCCACAAAACCAATAAAATCACCACTACAAATAGATAAAAAATAAAAATAACTCTAACGGTCAAAAAACATTATAAACTATAACTATAAATCCTCTCGACTTGCTCAACCGCCTTTCTAATATTAGCCATGTATAGCTCATGGTTGTATGTCCATTTTCCATCTTTAAAGCATTGATAAGGAATAGTTTCATGAGTATAATCCTTAAGATTTAAAGTCACATAGGTGAAATCACTTATTATCCCGATATCAGATAAGCTAATTAGAGTATTTATAAAGTTGGATAGTTCAGTCTTGGGCAAATATACAGTCATAGAAATTTCGTTTTTTCCCATTATTAAAGCGGCTGCCATCGAAATCGGTTTACCGTTCAGAGAAACTATGAAACGTTTAAGTGAGGAAGAATTTTCAAAAATTATCTTGAAAATGTAAAGATTAGAAGCTATCATTGGATATGGAAGAACTACAGGTCGATAACCACTTATGAATTTAAAACGAACAATATGATTATAATAGTGGTATCGAATAGCTGGAGCGGTTAGGCTAATGTGCTTTGCAATTTCCTTAAAACTTATACAAGCATCTTTGTATAGTTCCTTCAAAATGAAAATATCTACATAGTCTGGAGTGATTGGAGAAGGCAAGTTATCATCATCTATATCGATTTTTTCCGAATTGGTACAAATCTCCTTAATCCAGTCATCCCATCTGAACATCCATCGCTTCCTTCTAAAATCAAACCAGTTGAACCACTTAGAATTATATATAACAGAGTTAATCCAGATGAGATCATACTGCCTAACTAGATTACATCTAACTAATTCATTCAAAAAAAATTGAAATTCAATTTCTTTTCCATAAGGAATAATAAAACGTGTATAGTAACCATTGAATCTACCATGACATGACGCTATATAATAAGAGTAATCATGATCAGAAATTATTTTTCTTATAAATTTTCTCTTGTTTAAAGTGATCTCAAAAAATACCTCTGCTGGTCTTAAGCCTATTTTATGGTGATTTATCTTTGCAGAGATACGCAATAGTCTGTTTTTCATCAATCTCTTTAAATGATAATGCGCTAATGAAGGAGATAATCCCGTAGCTCTAGCAACTTCAGAGATATTTCTCGGATTAACTTTTGATAAGACACTAATCAACTTTGCAGTTGGTTCATTTAATAAGTTTAAGTATCGAGTATATTTATCTAGATAAGATTCCGTCAAAAGCGACATATTCTTGTACCTCTTCTTTTTTAACTTATTTCAAACTACAATAAAAACTTTACTTAGGAAATTAAAATAAATTCAGGGAAATTGTGTAGTAATCATTTATGGAACAGGATCATCAACTGGATCTCCTTTTCCAAGGTTAAATTTCATTTTTATTTAACCCCCCTCTCCTTTAATTTTTTCTATATAGAATTTTGCATTTCTCACTTAAAATTTTTTCTTTTTTACAAAACTGGACCTTGAGTTTTTTGTAAATTGGGAAATGAAGAGAATTTAAATGATGTTTTGTTTAATTTTTTGGTTGTTTTTTTATTGTATTTATTTATTATTTTTGGTGTTGTTAAGTTTTTCTATTGTTTTTTAAATGGATTGTTTATATTATTTTATTTTTAGTGTTTCTTGATTTTTTTAACTTTTTAGTTTTTGATTTTTTAATTTACTTTTGCGATTTGTAATGGAATAATTGAATTTGTTAGTTTGGTTAAGAGGAGTTCTATTGATTGCTTTTTTGAAAATTTGAAGTTATTAAGGGTGGTGTAGGTTGTTTTGTATTTGTTGGCAAGGTGATGTTGATATGTAGGGTGGACTTATGTTATAGTAAATTATAGATTTTAAGTTAATGTGGGTGCTGTGTTAGGTGTGTTTCTTTAGTCTTTGGTTATTTGCTGTGTTAGGTTTTTGTTAGCTTAGACTAAGAATAGTTGAGTTATGGTGTTAGCTTTAGGAGGTAATAATGTCTTATTCCGGATATTTTTGGTATTTGTGAGTAGAAGAATAGGTGTTTTGTCCATGGTATTATGGCATGTCGCATACCGTTTAATCTTAGTGATTTGAGTGATTTAAAAAGGAGAACTGAGCCGATGCCTAGGTGTTTCATGGTTTTTTGGACTCCTATTGGGCCGAACCAGTTTGGTTCTAGTGCTCCATATGCTGAGAAGCCTAGGATATTGTTGTTTTTATCTTGAGAGAGCCATAGTCCTCCATGTTCTTCTTTAATTGCTGTTTCTGCTTCGAATGCCCAGTATGGTGAAAAATTGTTTTTAATCCATTTTTTAATTTTGATTAATTGTTTCTTGTTGGCTAACTTAAAGGATACTCCTATTTCTTTTAGTCTTTTTTCTATGGATTTGATTCTATTGGGAATGTAAAAGTTTTTTAAGTCTATTTCATAGTCTATTACTTCTCCATATTTTATGAAGCCATATGCCTTATACTCTTCCAGATAATATTCGTATTCAATGTCTACTCCTGGGTGGAAGTGCCAGCTAGCAAAGTTTGATACTCTAACTTCATTTTTGTCTTTTATTTCATTTAGAAATGTGGCTAAGAGAGTTTTGAAGATATTTCTGTTGTTTCTATGTTTTGGATGGATGGCTATTACTTTGATCCAGGCAATGTCTCTTTGTTCTTCTATTACTTCTCTTGGGGCTTTGACTCTTTCAACGCCTATTAGAACTCCTATTAGCTCGTCATTATCTATTGCTAGGAATGTTAATTTTGGATTATAGTTTGGGTCTTTGAATGTGCATCTCATTAGCATGTGACTTGTTATAAAGTCATTTTTCAGTGACTTGTTCAGTAGGAGTTTGAGTTTATGGAAATAATTTGGCTTTTCATTTAACGTGTATATTTTCAATAGATTCACCAAATAATTATTATATTTTAGAGAATTCAAGGATTATCGCTGCCACGTGTTTAATTCCTTCTACGAAGTCTTTTATTCTGATGTTTTCATTTGGAGCATGGGCCCTTGATCCATAGTAACCAACACCTGTCGAAGAGATAGGTATTCCTAGATTTTTAATGAATAGGTACATTGGACCTGAACCAGCCATTGTAGGATAGATTACTGGTGGTTTACCGTAGACTTTGATTGCAGCCTTTACTGTGGCTTTAACTATATCTGAGTTAAGTGAAGTTTTTGCTGGATGTAGTTTCCCAATTAGTTTTACTTCAATATCATTGTAACCTTCCATTGCCAGGTATTTCTTTAATTTCTCATATATGTCGTCTGGGTTTTGGTTTGGAACTAATCGGAAGTCAAGCTTTGCAATTGCAGTTGATGGAAGAACAGTTTTTCCACCTGGCCCAGTATATCCTGAAATTAATCCACAGATATTGCAGGTTGGCGTATATAGGTTTCTCTTAAGAGCTTCAAAGCCCTCTAATCCTAATAAGAGACTTTTTAAGCCTAGACTCTTCTTCAATCTCTCACTATCAAATTCAATTTTCTTTACATATTCAAGTTCTGCTTCTGATGGAGGAATAACATCGTCATAGAAACCAGGTATTAGTATTCTCTCATTTTCATCTTTTAGGATAGAAAGGACTCTAATAAGCTTCCATGCGGGATTTGGTATCAATGTTGCTGCCGCAGAGTGGACATCTCTAGACGGTCCTCTAGCTGTTAACTCCACATAAAGTATACCTTTAACCCCCAGATAAATTGTTAATTCATCCTTTGTATTCTTAGAGCCACTCTCCCAAATCCCTCCATCAGCCTTGAACAACTCACCATATTTTCTAATATATTGCGGGAGATGAGGGCTTCCAATTTCTTCTTCACCCTCAATTACAAACTTCACATTAACTGGAAGCTCTCCCAAGATATCTAGAATAGCTTTAACTGCATGAATCCTAGCAACAATATTGCCTTTATTATCCGATACACCTCTAGCATAAATTTTGTCATTTTCAATTACTAGGTTGAAGGGTGGATGACGCCATTCTTCTAGTGGTTCAGGTGGCTGGACATCATAGTGATTATAGAAGAGCAATGTCTTATTGTTTGAATTTGTTTTCAATTCACCATAAATTAGTGGAGGAGCACCAGGTATAGTGAGTAATTTAACTTTTACACCAGTATTCTCCAATAATTTTTTAACTAGATTGGCACATTCATTTAGACCTTCATTTCTAGCAGAAACACTAGGCTGAGCACATAGAAGTTTTAGATCCTCAACTGCTTGCCTCCAATTCTCATCAATATAATTAAAGATTTCACTTAAACTCAAGGTCAAAACCACCAAATCAAATCTACTCAGAACATATTCTAGGCAGAACTCTACTTAGCCTTATCGAAAACATAATAAGGGACGATCTATGTATTCTACCTATCAAATATAGTTGGTAATAAATAATGAAAAAAGTTTCCTCTTTTTATTATTACATTCAAAACCTATCAGAATACTTTGAAAACTTTATTGAAAGATTAATGTCACAATTAGCTCTTAATGGTACAGCTATAACAGACAAGGAAATTTCAAAAAATTTTGCAAGAATGAAAGTAGCATACCAAGATGAGAAAGGGCAAATGATCATCGCAACTCCACCGGGAAAAGATATTAAAATTATATATGAAGTAGAATCTGGAGGGATAATTAAAAGAACATTTTGGGGAGTATTTACTGGAGCAGGACTAGCAACTATTGCAAGTAGTCTACTTAATAGAGATAAAGATACTGTGATAAATGCCCTGGCAGGTGCAACAGTTGGTGGAGCCTATGGATTTATTGATGGATTCAACACAGCCATGAAAGATGCAACAGAATTCTCAAAACTATTAGCAAGAGCAATAAGAGAAGTTGAAGAAGAAATAAGCGAATTAAGAAGAGAAGATATGAGAGAAACATTAGAAGAAAAGGCGGAGATAAAGGAGATTAAAGATGAGCTTGAAGAAGTTTATGCTGAAGCAATAGCGATTGGAGATGAAATAGAGTTATTAGCTGGAGAAGGAAAGAAAGTTGTAAAAGCTAGAAGAAGATATAAGAAAGCCCTTGAACTCCTAGATGAAGCTGAAAAAGCAATATTGAAGGAAAAGAAAATGTATGCAAAAGCTAAAGTTAACTCTGCAAGGAGAATGATTCAATCTGCAAGGGGGATTCTAGAGGAAATTTAAAACTTGGATGAAAGGTAAAGTTCACAGAAATCTTTCTTCAAAAGCTTAATTAACTCTTCAACATTCTTCGTATCTTTTAAAATAATACATTTGGAGAGACACAAGCAACCTCTAAGTGAACCCAGAAATTCAAAGAATAACTTATTTTGACTTCATCTCCAGAGCATTATCCCTCTATTTATCTAGAGACTTAAAACATTCTTGTTTGGTTAGAAATTTCATCTTATAAGTGATTGCTTTTCCTCGATTTTCTTTTAAATTGCTCTTCATAAATCTGCTTAACCCTTTGGATGGTGTCAGCTTCTTCAGGAGATTTATCAGTTCTAATTCTAATAATCCTAGCAAATCTCAAAGCAAATCCACTCTCATAATTTGGACTCTTTTGAATCTCTGAAAATGCAACTTCTACAACTATTTTAGGCTGAACAACAACTGTTCTCCCCCTCTTCATAATTGTGATCCTCTCTAATTGTTCAGTCATCCATTTAATCTCTTCATCACTTAGACCAGTAAAACATTTACCAATAACTAGAAGTTCGCCACTCTCCTCATCCCTTACAGCTAAATAATAGTCACTCAACCACTTATACCTATAGCCATAACCATAATCAGCTGCTACAATTATTAGGTCAAGAGTTTTAGGTGTAGCTTTAATTTTAAGCCACTTCTTACCCCTAATCCCAGGAGTGTATGGAGCTTTTAGATCTTTAGCTACAACTCCTTCATGGCCATTTTCAATGGCAGATTCAAAAAACTTTCTTGCAATATCAATTTTCCTAGTAACTATCTGATCGATGAGAATGGATTTAGGAACTAAACTTTCAAGTATTTCTCTTCGCTCAAGGTATGGCTTATCTATTAGACTGCGGCCATCAACATAGAGAACATCAAATAAATAGAGTTTAACTGGAATTTCATTCATAATTTCCCTTACACCCTTAACTCTCCTAAATCGTCTCATGACATATTGGAAAGGTAGGGGCTTCCCATCCAATCCAACAGCTATAACTTCACCTTCAACAATTAGTTTCCTAGCAGAAACATCATTTCTAATTGTCTCGATAACTTCAGGTATCGAACTAGTTACATTTGTTAACCGCCTACTATAGATCTCAACTCTATTATTCTCTTTATGTATTTGAACTCTAGCTCCATCAGGCTTAATCTCAAATGCAGCAATACCACCAAACTCTAAAAATGCATCCTCTAAACTCTTAACATCCTCAGCTAACATAGGTTTAATCGGATGGAAAACAACTATGCCGATATTCCCCACACCTTGAATACCAGAAGTTTTTGCCTTTATGGCAACATGTCCAATATCACTTATTAGCATATTCGCCTTTCTAACCAAATCACTTGGAACGTTAAAAGCCTTAGAAATAGCCTCCTCCATCAATCCCTCACCAAATCCATGTCTCCTTTCACCAATAATCAACTTAACAATATACTTAGACTCTAACGGAGAAGCTCTACTTAGCAGGGATTCTAATAATCTCTCCTTCTTCCTCCTAGAACCAACACCAGTAGTCTTAGCAATCTCATCAAAAACCCTATAAACCTCAAGAATAGTTAACGGCTTCTCAAACAATAGTCTCTGAACAGGCTTCCTTTTAACTTCCAACACAGCCTTAAAGCATGAACCCACATCACCAGTCCTATTAAAAAAATCTAAATACTCACTAGGAGATATATCAGTTAAATTTCTCAAAATCTTAAAAAGTGTTGTCCCACTAACTTCAAATTCTCTTTGATCCCAAGCTGGAAATACCTTTCCGATAATCATTCTCACAGCAGGGGCTATCTCATTAGAATTCAATTTATTCAAAAAACTTGCCACCAAATCTATCTTTGAAATTCTACTGGATATTTTTGAAAGCTCTTCACATATCAGACATAGATCTCGAAATTTTACAGCCAAGTATTTCACCATTAACACTAATTTTAAATTTCAAGTAACTAATTCAGGGAAAAAATAATTAGCTTTTCCTAACTCGCACTATTCTTAAATCAGAGATAAATGCCTCAAACTCAGATAGAAAAGAATTAAATTTAAAGACAGGAACTATAGGAATACCATCGTAAAACTTAACCCTATCCTCATGAACAGTTAAAACTACAGGTAACAGAAGAATTTCATTCCAATCATAAACTTCAAGTCGATTAAGAGCAGGAAGACAAACTGAAAGCATTTCAACTCTATGTAAATGATTAATAGCATTTCTATGTAAAAGAGAAAATCTACCAGTAGACCACCGCTTACAATCTACACATAAAATTAAAGGCTTCCTAACACCAATAACGTCGACTTCAAATCTTCTATTATTACACTTAAACCTGAAATTCCTATAAACAACATAACCATGTGCATTAAAGGCAAAGGCGCAGATCTCCTCAAATTCCCTCCAACTCAAACAAAGAGAAACAGTTTTAACATTAGCACCCTGCTCAATAGCATATAATGCAAGTTTCAACCTGTTAATAGGCTCAATCAATAGCTTATCATTCTCAATCTTTAAAGTTATCAACTTCATTTCAATTAAATTAACAATAAGCTCTCTCACCCTATATGGAGATAGAGAAAGTCTCTCACTTAATTTATCAATAGTAGTTGGAGCAGCCCTTAATATTTCACAAATTAGCTTACTCATTATGTTCAAGGCCATAATACAATTGTTACATTAAAATATAAATAGATATGCAAAGAAAAATCAGTTTTAACATAAAGAATTAAAAACATTAATACAAAGCAGAATCAAAATTTAAACAAACATATAAAAATAAAAGAGAAAGACAGTCAAAATATAGGGTTTGATGTTTTGAAAATAAATATTATAGATTTATTTAAACGTTTAAATAACATTTTATTATCACTTCAACAATTAAATATCTAGGTGACATGGTGTACAGAAGAAAAAATTACAATAGACAAACAAAATATCGATGCAACATCTGTGGAAGAAAACTAACTAGAGCCGATTTAATTAAAGCTGGAAGCCAATTAAGACCACTATATGAATATATAACAAGTAGAGGAGAATTGAAGTATATTTGTGTAAGATGCTTCCACGAAATAAATGGAAGAAGAATAGCTAGACTCTCAAGACAATATTTAATTTTAAAGAAAACTACAATGTAAAATTAAGCTATATTGAACATCAAAATAAGAAATTATAACTCCACAATACCATATACTATTTGGGATGATAAATGCCGCATAAAGCAGTGACAGTCAAAGAAATGCGATCAATAGACATTAACTCAGAATACCTAGGAGTTTCAAGGCTAATTTTAATGGAAAATGCAGGAGCTGAAACAGCACGAGCAATAATGAAAAAGGTAAATATAAAAGACAAAAAAATCTCCATAATTTCCCATCTCGGAAATAAAGGTGGAGATGGATTCGTAGTAGCTAGACATTTAGCCAATCAAGAAGCACATGTAAATGTAATTCTAATTGGAAAACCAGTCCAAATAAAAACATTAGAAGCGAAGAAAAACTGGAGAATACTCGATGAAATGGAATGGTCAGTTGAAAAAACAATATTTACAGATACATCACAACTATCCTTAATAGAAGAAATTCTATTAAAGTCAGACATAATAGTCGACGCCCTCTTAGGCACAGGAATAAAAGGAAAAATTAGAACACCAATAGCAGAAATAGTAGAATTAATAAACAAAGCTAGAGATAATGGAAAGTTCATTGTTTCAATAGATTTGCCAACAGGAATAGATCCAAATACTGGTGAAATCATGGGTGTAGCTGTAAAGGCACATTTAACCATAACCCACCACAAACCGAAGATTGGACTACTCAAAAATGAAGCAAGAGAATATGTAGGAGAACTAATAGTGGCAAACGTCGGAGTACCAAGAGAAGCAGAATTATTTGCAGGTCCAGGCGATGTAATAATTTCAATTAAAAAGAGACATCCATATACACATAAAGGAGATTATGGAAGAATAATAGTCATAGGAGGAAGTAAAGATTATTCAGGTGCACCAGCATTAGCAGCACTAGCAGCATTGAAAACAGGAGCAGATTTAGCAATAATAATTGCACCTAAAGCTATTTCACAAGCAATAAGAAGTTTTTCACCAGACCTGATAGTCAGAGATTATGAAGGAGAATTCTTCAATAAAAATGGTTTAAAAGAAGCATTAACTCAAATAGTTAGAGCAGATGCAATAGTAATAGGTCCAGGACTAGGTTTAAATGAAGAAACAATACTACCAACATTAAAATTGATAAATGAAGTCAAAAAACTAAATAGAAGAATAGTAATAGATGCAGATGCAATAAAAATCTGCACAAAGAAGAAGGAAATATTAAGTGGATTAAATGGAGTAATAACACCACATGCAGGAGAATTTAAAATTCTAACTGGAATACAACTACCACCAGAAGAAAATAAAGGATGGATAAATAGAATGGAAATAGTAAAAGAACAATCAAGAAAACTTGGAATAACAATTCTATTAAAAGCACACTATGACATTATATCAAATGGAGAAAAAGTAAAGGTAAATAGAACTGGAAATCCAGGAATGACGGTTGGAGGAACAGGAGACGTCTTAACAGGAATAATATCAACTTTCCTTGCATGGAAGAATCAGCCATTCAAAGCAGCAACAGCAGCAGCCTTCATAAATGGATTAGCTGGAGATCTAGCAGTAGATGAGATTGGATTCCACATAACAGCTACAGATGTATTGAATAAAATTCCAGAAGCCTTCAAACAAGTATCAAAATACACTTAACAAGAGAACTGCCCTAAAATGAAGCTAGGAAAAAGCCATCTAGAACAATCCAATATACGCCTCAAAAAATAAGGCTTCGAAAAAACCGGATACACATCTCCACTCTTAATTGCCTTTAAAATATCATAAGTAGTTCTAAGCTCGCCACGAAAAACTGTAAATGCAAAACCTAAAGTTAAAAGAGTATGAGAATCAGACCCAGCAACACAAGGAATATTCAAATTACTAATAAATCTAAAATTACTGGAGAATGGATATACTTCAACAGCATCAATATAATTGATATAATCAGACAATTTATCTCTCAAGCCAGTACCTCTACAAACATGAGCTGCAATTAAAATTCCATCAAAAACGCTAGCAACCTTATGAAGATCACTGATATTATTGACTTCACTAAATGAGAAATCATAGTTAAAGTCAGGGAAAACAGCCAATATATGACCATCCCTAAATGAAAACTCAATTCCAGGCAAAATAATGAAGTCGCTCGTTGTAGCGGCATCTCTATAAATTTTAAATCTACGTTTAATTACAATGTCAATATTTGATTTAGGTGCATGATCTACAATTGCAATACCATTTAATCCCTTCCTCTTAGCATATTTAACTAGACTGAGTGGACTATGCAGACCATCAGAGCAAGAACTATGTACATGCATATCAATTTTAAATAACTCATCATGAAAATTAGATCTAGTCGAAACATTTCTTTTAAAAAGCATCTTTACACCTAAAGTAAATCTATTATCTTAACATCCATCGTTTTGATATCAAGTATAGCAATGCTTCTCCTACCAGTCACATAGCCACAGGCCTCACCAGGATTTATCACTAAGCAGCCACCTATCCGCTTAACTTCAGCTTTATGAGTATGACCTCTAACAACAACATTATATAACCCAGATTTAGCCAAGGCCTCAACAATTCTCTCAATCTTACCATGAATTAAAGCAATTTTCACATCATTAAACCCTAATTCTCCAAAATCACCAAGTATTTCAACTCCTACTTGCTTTGCCTTGGCCTTCATATGCTCCCTCTCACCATCAACATTTCCAAAGACCCCGTATACTTTACAGCCAACTCTAGCTAAGTTAACCATTGTAAATGGAGCACACCAGTCACCAGCATGAAGAACTACATCCACACCACTCTTATTAAAAACATCTATAGCAGATGAAACTGCATCCAAATTGTCATGTGTATCTGAAATTATACCAACCTTCAATCAACCATCCCTCCAATAATTCTAGTCAATAGCATTTATTAGTCTGATTAGAGAAAAATCATTCGGTAAGGATTTTATGCAAAAAAGAAAAATAGTGTATCCATTCTCAGCGATAGTTGGACAAGAAAAATTAAAGTTAGCTCTCCTCATAAACCTAGTGGACCCAAATATCGGTGGATTACTAATAGTAGGTCCAAAGGGATCAGGAAAATCAACAGCTGTTAGAGCACTTGCAGACCTAGCGCCAGAAATAGAAGTTATAGATGGATGCCCATTTAACTGTGACCCACATAACCCAAAACTCATGTGTGATGAATGTAGAGCAAAATACCAGTTAAAAGGAAAATTACCAGTAAAGAAAATTAAAATGCCCTTCATCCAACTCCCACTAAGCGCAACTGAAGATAGAGTTGTAGGAGCACTAGACATTGAAAAAGCAATAAAAGAAGGAATAAAAACATTGCAGCCAGGACTACTAGCTGAAGCAAACAGAGGAATACTCTTTATAGATGAAGTAAATCTTCTCCCCGACAACTTAACAGATTTAATTCTAGATGCATGCGCATTAGGATGGAATTATATAGAAAGAGAAGGCATAACCATATCACATCCATCCAAGTTCATCCTTATTGGAACAATGAATCCAGAAGAAGGATGGCTTAGACCACAAATATTAGACAGATTTCCATTATGCATAAAAATCGAAGAAGTAAAGGATCCAAAGAAGAGAATGGAGATAATTTTGAGAAACACTGAATTTGAAGAAAACCCTCTAGAATTTATGGTTAAATGGCAGCCAAAACAAGAAGAGTTAAAAAGGAAAATTCTCAAGGCAAGAGAAATACTTCCAAAAATAAAGATACCAGATGAAATTCAAGAGAAAATCGCTGAATTTTGCTTAAAACTAATGGTTGACGGTCATAGACCAGATATTGCCATTATAAGAGCAGCAAAGGCAATAGCAGCATTAAATGAAAGATTAGAAGTAACCCTCGACGACCTAATACAAGCAGCACAACTAGCCCTAGCCCATAGATCTCGAAAAGCAAAAATAGAGGGGCCATTACCCCCAGAAGAACTAGAAGAACAATTACTCACAACAATTACAACTGAAGAAAAAGTACAAGACAAAGAGGAAGAAGAAATTAAAAAAATAAAAATTAAAGTAGGGGAAACAGGAAAACTGCCAACACGTGTAACACCACCCAGAATAAGGCGGAAGAGCTACGCTATACCAAGGAAAATTGGAATAATCTTAATAATAACATTATACTACTTATTCTTCTACTTTGCCTTTGCAGCAGGATCCATAGCCTTTTCAGGATTCCTGAACATACCATTAGAAACTGTGATAAATATGATGCGCAAAGACTTATTCCTATGGGCAGCTATCTCCCTATTACTATTTCTAATATTACAGGGAATAGGCAGAACAAGAAGAGGGGAATTTGTAGTAGTAGGAGTAAAAGAGCCTCCAATAAGAGAATCAAAATATGTAAAGGCGCATAGATTACTAATAAAAGAGCATGTAGTTGCAGGTCAACCAAAGCCACAAGTCTTTGGGAAAAGAGCATGGCAATTCATCTCACTATTTGGAGCAACAATACTTCAAAAATATAAAGCTGCAATTGATAAAGGAAGAAAACTGGCAGAAAACATATTCGACTGACTGCTGCCGCCGCCAGGAACCGTCAAACTAAAATTAACACCAGAACACATGAGAGGGAAAAGAAAGCGGGCAGAAGTAGTAAGAGGAATATGGCTAAGAAGAGGAAAATATGTTAAACATGCCATGCCAAGAGACAAGCCATGGGACATTGCAATAGGACCCACATTAAGAGCAGCAGCACCATACCAAAAAATAAGGAGGCCATCAAAGCTAGCAATAAAAATCGAGCCAAGAGACATAAGAGTAAAAATGAGAGAATATAGACAGCCACTATGCATAGTAATACTACTCGACATGAGTGAGTCAATGATAGTATCCCTTGAAAATGTGAAAAATGCAATTAGAGGACTACATAAAGGAGCATTCAGACATAGAGACAAGGTTGGATTAATAGTATTCAAGGGGCAAACAGCAGAAGTCCTCCAACAACCCACAACCAATCTTAAAGCAGTTACAGAAAAACTATTAAGAGTTGGAGCAAGCGACTTCACACCACTAGCTGCAGGAATGCTAAAGGCATATGAAATATTAAGGCTAGAGAAACTGAAAAGCAGAGAAATAATCCCAGTACTCGTAATAATATCAGATGGAATAGCAAATGTACCACTAGAACAACCACTATCATATGAAAATAGAAGAAAATTCCTAAACTCAGCACAAGCAGATGTAATAGATGTAGCAAAAAGAATAGCAAAGGCAAAGATAAGAACCATAATCATAAACACCGACCACAGATCAGACGAAATATTCAAGAGAATATATTACGGAGCAGATAGAACAACCTTCAGCTATACACCAACCGCATTATTAATGGAAGTTGCAAAAATAACCAAAGGTAAATATTATGGCTTAAGTGCAGAAAAACCAGGAGAAACCATAGTAATACCAGAAGTAATAGCAGAAATAGCAGAACTAGCTATGCCAACAGTCGAACAACCCATAGGCCCACTAGAATAAACTCAAAAAAACTATAAGATTAATGCTTCTAAAATTTAATAGGGGAACCATTGAAGGATCTCCTTGAATGGATAGTTAATACTGGAAGAGAGAAAGGCGCAAAATATGTTGAAGCAAGATATCAGAAATTCTTTAGCACAAGAATAGAAGTCCGTGACGGAAAAGTTATTTCAGCTACACCGGGAATTGAAAGAGGTGTAGCAATACGCTCACTAGTAAAAGGTGGATGGGGATTTTCAACAACAAATGACATCACAAAGGAGGGGCTACTTAAAGCCCTTGAAAACTCAATAAAAATGGCAAAACAGGCTAGTATAGATACTGAACCAATACAACTAGCCCCATCACCAATAGTCATAGACAAAGTCGAAGTAAAAGTAAAAGAACCACTAGAAGAAATATCAATAAGCGAGAAAATAAAAGTCCTATTAGAAGCAGATAAAGCAGCCAGAAATGTTGCACCAAACATTAAAGCAACATCAAACTATAGAGACTATGCAGAGGAAAAAATTATTTGTACAAGTGAGGGAACAGCAATCCATATTAAGAATTCATGGATATTCTTCGGAATATGGGCGTTTGCTAGAGAAGCAGGTTTAATTCAATCATATAGAGATAGATTTGCAATGCTTGGCGGATTCGAAATAATTGAAGAAATGAAAATTGATGAAAGAAGCAGAAAGACAGCTGAGAAAGCATTAAAGTTATTAAAGGCAAAGCCAGCACCTGCAGGAAGATTCACCGTGGTCGTGGATGGAGTCCTAGCAGGACTATTAGCACATGAAGCCATAGGACATGCATCTGAAGCAGACAGCGTATTAAGAGGAATAAGTGTACTAAGAGGAAAAATAGGAGAAAAAGTAGGATCAGAATATGTAACATTAATTGATGACGCCACTATAATGGGTAGATTTGGAAGCGACGTCTATGATGATGAAGGAATTAGAGCACAAAGAAAAGTATTAATTCAAAATGGAATACTCAAAGGCTACTTAACAAACAGAGAGACAGCAAATAAGCTAGGCTTACCATTAACGGCAAATGCGAGAGCACAAGATTATAGATTCCCGCCCATAGTAAGAATGACAAATACATACTTCCAACCAGGAGACATGACCTTCGAAGAACTAATTGAAGACATAAAATATGGAATATACGCAATAGGTGGAAGAGGAGGACAAGTAAGCTCTGCAGAGGGAATATTTCAATTTGGAGCACAAGAAGCATATTTAATTGAGCATGGAGAAGTAACAAAACATCTAAGAGACTTCAGTATGAGCGGATTCATACTAGAAACATTAAAGAATGTTTCAGGAGTTGCAAAAGACTTTGACATATATCCAAGCTTCTGTGGAAAAGCTGGACAATCAATGAGAAATACATGTGGAGGACCACACATGAAAATTGAAGAAATAATTGTAGGAGGTAGAGCATAATGAAGCTAATTGAAGCTGTAACATTCGCAGTTAAAAAATCAATAGAAATGGGAGCAAACCAAGCAGATGCATATGCATCAAGATCATTCTCAACATCCATTCAAGCAACTAATGACAAAATTGGAGGAATAAAGGATAGAAGAGCAACAAGCGAAATGATAGAGGGAATGGGAATAAGAGTTGCAGTTGGAAAAAGCATTGCATACGCATATACAACAATACTTGAAGAAGAAAGTATAATAAAAAGCATAAAAGAAGCCATTGAATTAGCAAGAATAAAGGAACCCGACTTAGACTTCAAATCTCTACCCACACCTAAAAAACCAACAGAAGTAAAGGGAATATTTGATGAGAAAGTATTAACACCACCAATTGACGATGTATTTGAAGAAATACGACAAGTACTAAGTGAAACCATGGAGAAAAATCCAAACTTTAACACAGTAATATCAGGATATTCATTTACATGGCGAGAAAAAGCCATTGCCAATAGCTTGGGTATAGAAGTATCATTTAAAGAAAGTTTCGTAGGAACTGGAGTATACATCATAGCAGAAAAAGAAGGATTAAGAAGTGTTGGAACAAAAAGTATGGAACGAAGAATACTCAACCAAATCAATATAAAAATATGCCAAGAAGAAGCAATTAAATATGCTGAGTTAGGACTCATGAAAGCTAAAATTGAAGGTGGAGAGAAAACTGTAATAATCCAGCCAAGAGCACTTGTAAGTCTAATGAGATACGGGTTTATAAGAGCAATAGATGCATACAATGTACAAGAAGGAAAATCATATCTAACAAATAAAATCGACACCCAAATTGCATCAGAAAAATTAACAGTAATTGACGACGGTACCTTAGAAGGTGGTTTAAGAACAGCACCAGTAGATGCTGAAGGAGTGCCATCAAGAAAAAACATAATAATTGAAAAAGGAATACTTAAGGGATACCTCTATGACAGTTATACAGCGTATAAAGAAAATAAGGAGAGTACGGGTAATGCCTCAAGACAATTTAGAACCCCCATATCCATATCACCAAGGAACCAAATAATAAGTGGAGAAACAATGAAACTAGAAGAACTAATAGGAGAAATAAAGGAAGGAGTACTAATAAGAGGAGTAATGGGAGCACATAGCACAAACATTGCAACAGGAGCATTCTCAGTCTCAGCAAATCCAGCATATGCCATAATAAATGGAGAATTAGCAGGACTGTTAAGGGGATGCATGGTAGCAGGAACATTTCAAGAATTACTATCTAAATATACTGGGCAAGGAGATGACATTGAACAAATAAGCTTCCTCATAGCACCATCAATTAAATTTGAAAAAATCAGAATAACACTCTAAAATCCCCTTCTTTTTATAAAATTCATTAATATCTCCGATTTAATTGCCCCTTCCCGGACAATTTTAACTCCCTCAACTAAATTGATAACAGTAGAAGAAACACCAATAGGACAACTACCAGCATCAATAACTAAGTCGACCATATCACCAATCTGAGAAATAGCTTCAGATGCAGTTTTAGGTGGAGGATAACCAGATAAATTTGCACTCGTACCTAAAAGCTGTCCACCACAAAGTTCTATCAACTTGAGAGTAATAGAATAATTAGGCATTCTAACTCCTAAAGACGCAAGTCCAGCAGTAACAATATCAGGGACAACAGACTTCTTAGGCAAAACAATAGTTAAGGGCCCCGGCCAAAAAGTGCTCATTAAAGATAAAGCCAAATCATTTACATATACAAGTCTCTCAGCAATATTAATACTAGAAACTAATACTGGCATAGGCCTTCTACCTCTTCGCTTAACCTTGATTGCCCTATTAACCGCCTCTACATTAAAGGGATTAGCCCCTAAACCATAAACAGTATCAGTTGGATAAACAACTAATCCACCATTAATAATGACATTAGCAGCCTTCTTAAGTGCCCAGTAATCTAGCTTTTTAGGATTAAGCTTTAATACATTAACCATAAAGTCCACCATAAGCTCATATCCAAAATATTCATACAAAAAAATACTAAAAAATGTAGAGATGAAAAAGGCAGAAATTTAGGGCTTTAAATAAACACGTAAATCTAATGGTGTCGCTGAAGGTATTGGAAGATCCTTCATAGTCTTTAATCCAGGCGGAGCATTGATAACCTTTGGAATCGAGTTAATTACCATGGCAACTGTACCCCAATCACCATGAACACATGGCATTATCTTTTCATTTATAGGTGGAACACCATCAATTTCAATAGCATCATATTCCTCCGGTGCACCTACAAATGCTCTGAAGTCAAGAATAATTTTCTCTTCACCTTCAACAACACCCTTAGCAATCTGCATTAAGCCAACCACTTCACCAGGTTTAACCACTAGATAATCAGTTTTAACCTCTTTTTCAGCTATCACAGGCTTAACATCTTCAACTACAATTTTATCAAGCTTCCATCCTAATGCACTAGCTATTAAAGCAATAGACTGCTCTAACCCTACATGTCCACTAATTATCTTCTTCTCAATTCTATCATTAAATTCTTCAACCGACAAACCAGCACCGATCTTCCTTTGGAAAGGCTCTCTACGTGTAGAAGCATTAATTACACGTGTAACCTTTATCTTATTAACCTTTACACATGCACCAGTCAAAGTTATAACTAATGTATCCATTAGAAAGCCAGGGTTAATACCTGTCCCAAGCACAGTTACTCCATGCTCCTTAGCTAGACTGTCAAGCTTCCTCGCCAATTTCTCATCAACAATGTAAGGGTAGGATAACTCTTCACAAGTAGAGACAATATTAGCACCATACTCGATTATCTCTACGAGCTGTGGATAAACCTTCTTGAAGTAAGACTGTGTCATATGTATAACTACATCAGGTTTAGCTTCCCCTAAAACTTTATCTACATCTGGTGAAACAATTACACCAAGCTTTCTATCTAAACCTGCAAGTTCACCGACATCTCTTCCAATCTTACTTTCAGCAATGTCTATTGCACCAACAATTTTAACACCCTTTTTCTCTGAAAGAACTCTTACAACTCTCTTGCCAATCTCTCCCATTCCATAAATTACAACTTTTATTTCGCGCTCCATACTATCACCATCGACGCCAACTAAAATTGAAAAGAGTAGAATAAAAGGTTAACTAATGCCTAGAACATACAAAGTCTTGTTAACAATTAAACCTACCATGAAAGCTAACAATATGCTCATGACAGAAATTAACAGTGCCCTCTTAACACCATACTCCTTAACTAAAGCTGCTACAGTTGCAATACACGGTACATAAAGCATTGTCACAATTGAAAATACAATCATTTGTGAAGATGATAAAACTAAACTTAAATCACTGATGTTGAAGACTTCTAGAAGCATAATTAACGTTAACTCTTTCCTCAAAATACCAAATATTAAAGGAATAGCTGTTTCAGGTGGAAGACCAAGCAAGCCTTGAAAAATAAAACCAAACATAGAAGATATTATCCAGATAATTCCAGAAAATCTTAAAAACTCTAAAACAACACTTCCAGCAACTATTAATGGAAGTGCAACATATATGAAATCCCTAGTTCTAACCCAAGTCTTAACGAGAACAGTCTTAACAAGAGGCATACGATAATCAGGCATCTCCATTATCAATCCAATAGGACTACCAGGCAAAAATTTAGATAATAACCGTCCAAGCAGAATAACAATTAAAAGATCAATAACATATAGCAATAAAGCAGTAAAAATACCAATATACTTCCCCACCAAACCTAAAATAACAACAGTTCTAGCAGCACATGGAATTAAAACAACAAGAAAACCGAGAATAAATCTCTCACGATCAGTTTCCATAATCCTACATCCAATACAAGCAGGAACATTACAACCATACCCAAGTAATAATGGAATGAAAGCTTTACCGTGAAGACCAATCTTATGCATTAAATTATCCATTAAGAAGGCAGCCCTAGGCAAGTAACCTGAATCTTCCAGGATAGCCAGCAATATATAAAAAGTGAAAACATAGGGAACTGCAATAGTAATCCCAGCAACAATACCAGTGAAAAAGCCCTTCAAAAAAACATCCGCAATAATGGGTGGAAATAAAAGAAAAATTATTTCTTCAACATAAGACAACAGAATATCTTCAAATAAAAATGAAAGTAATTCCTCCAAAAGACTACCACCCAGAAACACTATGGAGAAAACAGTCGACATAACAAAAACTAAAATAATATATCCAAAAAATGGATGAGTCGTAACATAATCAAGCTTCTTAGACCAAGTAACCCTGGAAATAGGAGTAACCAATTGAATCTTAGAAATAATGCCAGTTATAATTGAATATCTTTCACAAGCAATTATAATCGGGGAAGGCTCACCATGAAGTCTTTCAAGCTCATCAGCAAGCTCATCTGCCAACAATAAAATAAGAGAGCCATTAGAGCAACATGAAACTTTCCTTATAACCTCTTCATCACGCTCCAACAACTTAACAGCAATCCATCTCGCAGGATACTTGGAACATATCTCAGGAATATTTCTCAAAATAGCCCTAGACAAACTTTGAATCTTCTCCTCTACCTCCCTACCATACTTCACCTTTAATGGATTTAACTTAACTCTCCCCTCAACAACATCAATAACAGTTGAAAGCAATTTATCAATACCATGACCAGTAATAGCAACAGTAGGAATAACAGGTACACCCAAAATTTTGGATAAACCATCAACATCAATCTTGACACCCTTCTTAGTAGCCACATCCATCAAGTTTAAAGCAACTATAATCGGTGACTCAAGCTCCAAAAGCTGAATTGTTAAATATAAATTTCTCTCCAAAGCAGACGCGTCTACAATATTCACTACAACGTCAGGCCGTTCAATGGCAATATAATCTCTAGCAACAATCTCTTCTTGAGAATAAGCTGACAAGGAGTAAGTACCAGGTAGGTCTATAACATGAATTTCATAACCCCTAAAATAAAGTCTGCCCTCAGCTCTCTCAACAGTTTTACCTGGCCAGTTCCCAACTGTTTGACTGGCACCAGTTAACTGATTAAAAATAACACTCTTACCAACATTTGGATTACCAGCTAATGCTAAAACAATCCGCTTACTAGACACTTCAACCACCAATCAATTTTACAAAGACCTTAGAAGCCACACCTCTACCAAGAGCAATAGAACTACCTCTAACATAAACAATAATTGGTCCACCAAAGGGTGCATTCCTAACAATAGTAACTTCAGTGCCAGGAATCAAACCCATGTCAGCCAATCTTCTAAGAAAACCATAACCCCCAACTGCAAATTCAACAACACCCTTACTTCCAGGAGGAAGAGAAGAAAGAGGCCTCAACTCCTCAATTCTACCCACAAATGAACTTAAAGAACTTTTTAACTGAGCTAAACCTTCACGATCTACTCCATGTTTAAAAGTCAAATGACTATCACCATCCTTAAACCTAGAAAAACTTCGCCAGGGAAAAGTAAATCTATGCAGAAATTTGTCATGAAGGAAACTTGCCCTATGCTGAAATAGGAGCAATCTTCCATTATTAGTCAAATCTAAAGTGTTAGGAACAAGCAAGCCCCTTTCAAAAGCAACTTTAAGTGCATTCTCAACTAAGTCGACACCAACACCTAGTCTTTTAGCTATAAGTTCGGTTGAAGGTACAACACCATTCTTCTTAAAAATGGTAATTACTTCAAGTATACATGGAATCAACTTCTCAATTCTTCTTCTCTTAAAAATCATAGAGAAACCTCCGCAATACATTTGCCATCTCTTAAACACAAACGATCACAAGGAATAATATTTCCATGAGGACACTCATTAGGATAATTTAATAAGTCACAAATCTTCTTTAAACTATTAACCGTCAATACATGTTCAATAATACATATTTCAGCTAAGACTTCAGATGTTAACTCAACATTTAATATATCATGGTATAAACGCTCCAAGACTCTACACTTAGAAATTATAACCTTAGCTACATTCTCACCGATCTCAGTTAACTTAGCTCCTCTATAAGGAATATAGTGGCATAAACCATTCTGGGCTAACCTCTGAATAGTCTCAGTAACTGTTGAAGGCGAGACACCAAGAGAATAAGCAATCTGAGAAGTAGAAATCCACTTTCTACTCTTATCAGATAAAATATAGATAGCTTTAAGGTAATCCTCATAAGTACGCTTTAAATGTGTTCTTGACATCAATTTTCGGTTTTACGAAAAGTATAATATATCTTTCGCACACTATCTTAAAACTTCAATATGACTTAAACCATCATCATCCTTATAAATGTGAATTTGACTTTCAAAATAAGGGCTATCTCTAACTTCATCTACATGCGATATAACCACTATATAATGATAATCCCTCTGAAGTTCATTTAGAGTTTTAAGCAACTCCTCCCTAAACTCTCTACTCAATGGACCAAAACCTTCATCAATAATTAAAAATCGAGGAACAACACCAGCCCTCTCAGCTAAAGCTCTAGCTATACCAAGTCTAATAGCAAATCCCAATAAAACAGTCTCTCCACCCGAATAGGTAGCTAAATCCCTAATGGTTGTTTCATCATAAACAATTATAGAAACAGCATCTTCACTAGCTTCAATTCTAATACTTTTTCCAGGAAGAAATTGGGAGATATAATTGTCAGCCCACTCTTCCACTCTCTTAATATAAGTTTTAAGTAACATTAACGGCAATCCCCTCTCATGAAATATAAATTGATATAAAATCCTATATGCCTCCACTTTTTTCTCCAGCATGCTTTGCTTATCCTCTAATTCTCTAAGCCTCTTTTTCAATTCATTTATCTCACGTAACTGTAACATTAATTGGCTTAATTGAGCCTCGATACTTCCTTTAACTCTACTCTCATTTTGTAATTCCAAGTTAACTTCGTCAAGTCTAGTTGTTAGAGAAATTAACTCTGAAGTTAATTTGTCTAATTGGGATCTTAATTCCTCTATTTTTGGATATTTATTGATCTTTAAGCTTAATTCTTCAATTTGCTTCTCTAGTCTAGCTTTACGATTTAAGACCTCTTCAATACGGCCTGAAGCTTGACTCACTTCAAGTAATTTTCTCTGCAACTCATCATATTCCTTCTTAGCGCTCAGGAACTTATCTTCAACTAAACCAAGCTTCAACATGATACCGTAGAGAAGAGAAAAGCGACCAGAAATTTTTGAAAACTTGGATTTAATGGACTCAAGTTTAGCTTTCTCTTCATTAATTCTAGCTAGGATAGAATTAGAAGATTCTAATCGCTCTATTAAACTTTTTAAATTAGCATTAAGAGAAGAAAGTTCAATTTCCCTCCGCCTCAACTCCTCCTTAACATCACCTAAACCTTTAATTTCAAGAATTATTGAACGTTTATCCATTTTCAATTGCTCAATATGTTTCTTGATTTTAATGACTTCTTCATTTAAATGTGAAATTGCTTCCTCAGCTTTCTCCCTAGTTAAGGAAGTATTACAGACTGGACATCTAATCTCAGCCCTTAATCTATCTCTCAAAACAGAAATACTTTCCTCAATAAATTTAGAATATCCCTCAAGCCTTGAAATCTCCACATCAACCTTATTTAATCTATTCTCGAGATTTTCATATCGCTTTAATTTAATTTTCAATCTGGAAATCTCCTCTTCAAGTTTAGGAATTCTTCTCTTAGCTTCTTCAATTCTATTAATCAGAGAATCTCTATCAGCAATCATTTGCTCTAACTGCAAAATAGTACCGCTAATAGTATTCGCATCCCTCTCAAGCTCGTACAATTCTTGTAGAGAAACTAGTTGTTGACTCAACAGTTTAAGCTTTCTCTCAAGATCATCCTTCACCTTAATAAACTCTTCTAATTGATTAAGTTCGCTAATAGTTGATTTTAATTCCTCTCTAAATTTATCTAAGAGATCATAAATACCCTCTAACTCCACTAACTTTCTTTCAATTATGAGTTTTTCATTTTGAATTGAACTTATTCTTCTCTCAATTTTCAATTTTAACTCTTTTAAATGATTAATATGTTCATCAACACGCTTCAAATTTAATTCTAATTGGACAATATTAGATTTAATGTCAGATTCCTTTTCAATATCCTCTCTAATTCTTTCAATCCTAGAAACTATTTCATTCAACTCATCTTTAGCTTCAAGATACAATTCTCTGGCTATAGTTTTATGAGAAGAGAAATCCAAGTTAAAAGCTTTCAAAAAAATTTTTCTCCTCTCAGAAGGAGAGAGATCTCTACTAATTATTTCAGCGACTTTTCCCTGTCTTACTACAATGGTGTTTATAAAGGTAGTGAAATCTAGACCTACTAATTTTAATACCTCCTCTTCAACAGCTCTAACTCCATGTGCTACAAGCTTTTCAATTTCTCCTCTCTCACTAATCTTATATAGAAAAGCATCACTTTCACGATTCTTTCTCAAAATCCTAATCACCCTATACTTTGAACCATCAAAAGCTTCAAAGTCAACTTCAATTCTAGATCTTGAAGCCCATCTAGGGATAACCTGCCTAGCAAACTTCTTATCCAACTGCCCATATGCACGACCATAAAGGGCAATTGTAATAGCATCTACAAAGAAAGTGGTCTTACCAGCACCAGTACTACCAAAAACAGAAATCGTAGGTCCCAATCTACTAAAATCAAGCTCAGCATTCCTATATGTTGTAAAATTTTCGACTTTTATTCTCTGAATTATCATGACATCTCCTCCCTTTCAACCCTATCAATAATCTTTAATCCCTCTGAAACAATTAAGTCAACAAGTTCCTTTGAGAGATTTCTACCCTGACCCTTAATGAATACACGCTCAACATAATCTCTAAAGGCATCCTTTACATCTTTAAATGAAAAGACATGAGAAGTTGAATCCTCAGATCTAACTCTAGAGAACTCCATAAACCAATGCATAACACCCTTCTCCTTCAAAAGCTTCGTCAACTCAGATTTCACTATACCCTTACCGTATGGAAGTTTAACCAGTAATCTCACAATAGAATCTCTGGGAATATTCAGGGGAGTTAAAAGTTCAATAAGTTTTCTAGTTGGATTTAAAACTCCAGTTAAATCAAAAAATTTCTCAGTAAAGCCAAACTTATCCTTGGGTAATGTAACTAAGGGACGACACGGCAAACCAATGAAGGAGTATTTTAAGTCACCATTAATCTCCTCTACTAGTACAACACCTTTATCTTCATCTTCTTCACCAAAATTCATTCTTTCAATAGAACCAGAGTAAACCATATTGGAAGAAACTTCTTGAAACGTATGTATATGACCTAAAGCAACATAGCTTATCTCATCTTTTCTAAATACATTTTTGGGGATTCTGACATCATATATGGGAAGATAAGGAGGAAGAGAGGGAATCTTGGCACCTTCAACAAAAAAGTGAGCTAAAACAACGAGATAATCATACTCACCAACATTACTCTCAATTAATTCAGATAAAGTTCTATCAACTAAATTAACATACTCAACACTATCCAAAACACTTGGAGGAAGATATGGTAAACAAACAAATTTAACTCTACAACCACTTCTAAAACCTCTAAGAACAATTGAGCCAGGAGCTTGAAAATAGTAGAATCCAGGAGCTCTAATCTCATGAAAAGCCTTTAAATAAGCTTCAGTTCTTGAAGTCCTAGGTTGATCATGATTACCAGCAATCACAATTACAGACACATTCTTCTCAGTTAACCGTGCAACAAATCTTGAAAACTCATTTAATAGGAAACCACTAGGTCTAAATGAATGAAAAACATCACCTGAAATAATTATGAAGTCACATTCATTCTCCATTGCAATATTACCTATCCTTTTAAGCTGATCAACAAAATCAGAATATCTCCTCAGAATAACTAACGAGTTAGTCTCGGCACCTCTCAATCCAACACCTAGATGAAAATCAGCTGTATGAAGAAATTTAAGAGTACTCATCTCTTAACCCTCCCATAACCATACAATTCACCCAGCTTTCTAGCCTCAACACTCTCAATTAACTTCACATAGATTTCCTTAGCCTCACTAATAGCAGACTTGTAATCCCTAATAGTAACAACAGATGGTATCCTAATTGCCTCACCAAAAATCAAGGCCTCTTGCCTCTTCAAATTCTCAATAACAGGCCTAAACAATTTAGGGAATGGAAGACCCTTAGAAGCAACTTCAATATCAGAAGCTTCAGTCAAACACATCACAAAGCTATTCCAAAGCATAGCTCTAGCATCCTCAAATATTTGTGAGGGTCTCTGATCAATAATGCATAAAACAATACCCCGCTTCCTAAGCTCCCTAGCAATATTACCGAAAGGCGTCATATAATATACATCTGGGCCTAGAAATTTATGAGCCTCCTCAAGAAAGAAGACAACACGATACTTCAATCTCTTACCTTCCATTATCCTTCGAATACATAGATGCCATAGACGTCTTGCAAGAATATTAGCAATCAACATATAAGCAACTCTATCATCACCATATCTACCAAAACTAATGATAACACTTCTATCACCATCCAACAATTCATTGACTGTATCAGAGGCAGAATCAACCTCGACATCATCATCCCAAACGATAAAATCATAATTCAATAAACGTGAAAGTCTAGCTCTAGCAGCAATAAGGGAATTAAGAGCACCTATTCCATATTTTTTACTAACTTCCTTCTTTACATCATCATCCTCTTCTTCAATAAAGCCGCATAAGCCCTTTAACCATTGATCCTTAAATCTATCCTTAAATAATCTAGCCAACGATGGAAGTAGATCCATAAAGCTTCTAGTAAAACCAAGAGCATTACCTGAAGCCAATAAATCAGAGACACTTATAACCTTATAACTTAACTGAAAAACATCCAAGTTACACTCCTTACATAAGGACCAATCAGGAGAAAGCCTCATAAAATCATGCTTAAAGGCTAATCCAACACCTTCAGCAAACTCTTCACCAAGCTGATCCTTAACCATTAAACCATATTCACTATGCATATCTAATATTAGAAGTTTAACCTTCTTTTTAAATGCACCAGCATGATTAGCCAGTACAATATATGTTGCCAGTAGATTCCCTAAAAATGTCTTCCCTGTACCACTCTTACCAAAAATACCAAAACAACCTCTAACTAGAACATCAACATTTATTGGAACTAAAATATTCAATTCTTCACCCACGAAGGGCGACTTAGGACTACCAATCCCCCAATTAACCTTGTTGTCAATTTTACCGTAGAAGGACTCGATATCACTCGTAGAGGGAAACTTCACTGAAGACATTAAGCCAGGAATGTTATCAGCTCTCTCAACAACACCATTCCTATAAACTGCTATTGGAATCAAAGTTAATTCAGCACCCAACACACCCTCACTCATAAGTCCAGCTGCAGCAATCTCCTGAGCCAATCTAATTTCATTAGAATACCCATCCTCGCCCCTAACAAGCGATGTAGCAATATCAGAGCCAGACTTCAACTGTAAATCTGAAACTAAAGCTAAATACCTACTCTTCACACCTGAAATAATTACTAGGGAGCCACTAGTTATATCTTCAGGGGAATAACTCCTTAGAATATGTGCCTCGAGACCCCTACTTAATCCTCCACCAGTAATACGGGCAAAGATTTTCTCCAACCTCAACCCTCCAACAAGATTTTTCTAGCCCTATCTAAAACAAGAGAAATATTTGAGTCGACACCCCATCTAGCCATAGATGTTGAGATAGATTTAAATAAGGATACACGCTCATCATCAGAGAAGTTTTCAGCCAAACTTGAAAAAAAGGCATCAGCTAGAAATAGAAATTCCCTAGTACCTAGAACATGAACAAGAAGAGGAACATAATCAGCCCTAAACTCACCATTGAAACTATGAAAAGCCCTGATAAAATTCCTATTAGGTATGAAGGCTAAATCATGGATTAATGGCTTCCTCCTAGGCCTAGACTGATAAAAACATCCATTATGATACCATCCAATAGAAACTGCATGATAAGTATCAATTAATCTATCCTCCAAATCAGGATATCTACTCTTAACTTGATCTCTCAATGCACGCATAGGAATAGGAATTGCCTGGAGGCCAGGAGCCACAATCATCTCAGAATAATGAATTAAACCAATAGTTAAGTGAGAACCACAATTAATAACTATAATAGAACCATACTCAGGAGTTGCATCATACCCGTGTCTATAAGCTCTAACTTTAAAACCCATATTATTAGACTCAAAAACCTCTCCAAAGGCATTACTAGGATTAGAAAAAATAGTCAGCCAATCAACGCTATTAGACACATCCACATCCATCAACCTCTCAAATTTATTGTTAAAAGAAAAATATTAAACTACACCTCTAATCTTTCGTCTAAATTTCCCAGAAAATGTCAAGCCAATATTACCTGAAGCTCTAAGTAACTTGTCAATATAAGATAACACCCATGCCCTCTCCCTTGGACTAATATAAGCTTCTTCGTGAGCTCTCTCTAAAACGTATGGATACCCCCTACCAATAATTGATTGAGCTAGAACTACAGTGTGAATTTCATCAACATAATTACAACACCATTCAGGAAACTCAACCCTCAAAACATTTCCATTATCAATCTTAACATAAAAGCCAAGAACTCTTAAATCTGGATTCTCTTCAGTAACTCTATTCTTGACTTCAAATAAAGGAGATCTCCAACCAACATCCATGACCCTATCCATCAATATGGAATCCCGAATCATAGATAGCTCCCTACAACGTAATTTATCACTACTCTCAATACAATCTGAACATCTTCTTGATCCACACAAAACCGACTTAATAACCATAAAAGTAAAGGCCCTAGACCTCGTATAAAAAACACCAATTGGAAGCACATTTAAATCCCTAAGTTTCCTATGCATCTCAACAAGCGACTTAACAACCCTTCTCCTAAACTCTCTAGATCTAGCCGTTAAATAATTTACTGAAAAACTCTCATCAAAAAATGCAAATGTAACATTCACATCAGGAAAAGACTTCAATAATTCACCAATAACTCTACGTTCATCTTCCAACCGCTTTACTTCAAGTAGCCAGGCTGGAACAATCTTAAATTGTCCAGACTCACTATCAGTCATAATCTCCCTTAAAGCATAAAAATATGGAGTACTTCCATGCAAATGAGACAATTTATCACCATAAAAAATAGCTTGATAGCCAATATTGACAAGAAGAAATAAAGGTGAAATATGAGGAGAAGGAGTAATTTCACTTGTATCAACACCAATCACTAGCCTATTCTTTAAAGCACGATCAGCCCAATTCTCATTCAATTTAGAACTTGAGAGGTAATTTAATGGTGGACGGAAATCATATTCCAAGGGAAGGGCGAGTTCCCTAAACATTCGAATTAACCTAGATTTTTCATTTAAAATAGAAGAGAAATCAGTAAAACGTAGCTTTCTCGAAGCCTCCACTAATGGGTTAGAATTCTCAGGAAACTCTAAGGCCTCATCAATTAGCATTTTCAGCTTCCTATGCACTTGAACTTGAACTTTAGGTATATCCAACATTTCTCAAACCTAAATAAATAATTAGAAAACTAGCTATAAAGATTCTACTAACAAGCACTAATACTTTAATCCAAGGTACTTTAAAGCTACAGGTTCATAGCCAATATTCATCTTTCCATTCTCTAGAAAGACACATATATGCTTTAACCATTCCCTATCATTTTGTTCAGGAAAATCACTTCTATAATGGGCACCTCTACTCTCCCTTCTAGACAGAGCAGAAAACGCCACAATCTCTGAAACTTCAACAAGATTTTTCAATTCAAATGCCTCTAAAACTTCACTACGCGATGAAGCATAAACTTCAATTAGATCATCTTTAATCTC
Organism: Candidatus Culexmicrobium sp.; assembly: GCF_058356305.1. NCBI lineage: Archaea > Thermoproteati > Candidatus Culexarchaeota > Candidatus Culexarchaeia > Candidatus Culexarchaeles > Candidatus Culexmicrobiaceae > Candidatus Culexmicrobium > Candidatus Culexmicrobium sp. Next base: position 85,346 of record NZ_JBTVBB010000004.1, on the reverse strand, counting down.
CTCCAAATCCTTTAATAACAAATTGAGCTTCTCCGCATCTCTGATAATACCACAATTAATCCACATAGTCTTCTTAACTCTAAATCGTAAATCCCTAACTTTAACTCTTCCACCTTTGAAGGAGCTAATTAAACCCTCATAATATTTAATTAAATCGTCATCTACAGTAGATGATTCATCAACTTCTTTTATCCACTTAGCTGCTGCCAATCCAACCCTTGCACCAAACACGATGGCTTCAGTTAATGCATTGCCACCCAGCCTATTAGCACCATGAACACCACCAGTAACCTCGCCGCAAGCATACAATCCAGGAACACTAGTTTCACCATTCAAATTAATTTTAACTCCACCCATAGTGAAATGAGCGGTTGGCGCAATCTTGATTCTGTTCGACTTTAAATTAAAAGCCTCAGCCAAAACTTTAGAAATACCAGTAAAACCAACAGGAGTTTGATCTGAAGGCGTCACAGGTAATTCCAATATTACAGCATTGTCAATCCCTCTATCTTCACTAATCTCTTTCCAAATAATCTTAGAAGTTAAATCTCGAAATTGAATTATCGCAGTGTATAAGTTAACATCTAAACCATACTTTCTTAAAATATCCTCACCCTCAGAATTTAAAAGCCTACCAGATGAAGCAGGAAAAAGCCAAGCAGGAAGACCATTCTCAGCTAATCCGAGAGGAAAGAATTGAGTAAACTCCATGTCGATTAATTTTGCACCAGCCCTTAATGCCATTACACAACCATCACCACTAACTCTAATTGGATTATCAGTACGCAAGTAAACTTGACTGTAACCACCAGTAGCTAAAATAACAGCCTTCGCCTTTACAGAAAAAACATTACCTCGAGTAATATTATAGAAAACAGCTCCACCTACCATTTCATCCTTAATTAAATCTAAAGCCATAACACCTTCAAGAAATCTTACACCAATACCTTCAGCATAATCCCTGAGAGGCTTAGTTAAGCCATAGCCATTTATTGGAGGAACAGCTGAAACTCTAATACCTCCAGGCCGAACATGAACCTTCACCCCAAATTTCTCTAACTCCAATAGTCTACCAGGACCCTCTAAAACCAATGTTCTAACAAGTTCTTGATCATTTAAAAATTTACCTCCAACAATAGTCTCCTCGAAATGCCTCTCAGAACTATAATCACCAAAGGCAGCTCTAAAACCTCCACCAGCATATAATGTAGAAGAGGCATATCCGATTGGTGCTTTAGAAGCTAAAATAACATTAACACCACCTTCACGAGCAGCTATAGCTGCTCTTAAACCTGCAGCTCCTCCACCAATAACAAGAACATCAGTTGAAATCAATATATCACCAAATATACTTAAAATTGAAGCTTAAAATCATTTACACATCAACAACTAAAGCTAAACTTTATGAAGTAAATCACCATACAAATCTACTCTCCTATCATTAAATACATGGTTTAAATTGGTAATCCACTTATCTCTAGCCAAGGACAAATCAACATCAACAACACCAACATCCTCTTCATATTCTCCAGCTTGAATCAAGACCTCCATTCTTGGACTTGTAACTTGACTCAAACCTATAAAGGAAAGTCTCTTACCTCCACGCTCCTCAACCCCTATCCTATTAGCAGTTACAGTGAAAACTCTATTCTCAATAGATCGAGTAAGCATCGCCTTAGGCGCATAGGGCAAAACCAGATTCGCTGGATGACAAATAATTTCAGCACCCTTCAAAGCCAATATTCTAGCCGCCTCAGGAAAACACCAATCAAAACAAATCATAACACCAATCTTCGCAGCCCCAATATCAAAAACTATGAAACCAGTATCACCGGGAGAAAAAACCTCCTTCTCTCTACCAAATAAATGAGCTTTACGATAACATCCAATAAATCCATTAGGGCCGACAACCACTGCTGAATTAAAGACTTTACCCTCAACTCGCTCTGCAACACCTGCAACAATATAAGTATTAGTCTCCCTAGCAACATCAATCAACCTTCCAGTCGTAAAGCCATCAGGGACAGGCTCAGATAAACTATAGGCTTCATTAAAATCTAAAAAAAGATAGCCAGTATTGAAAAGCTCAGGTAAAACTAGTAAATCTGCATCAACACCCTTAATTAAGCTAACAGCCCTCTCAACATTCTCCTTCACTCGACCAAACTTAGGCTCAAATTGAACAAAGCCAATTCGCATAATGAAACCCCAAATAAAAGCTATACTGGAATAATTAAATCTTCTAAATCTCTAGGATAGTAAGTCACTACTTCAACACCATCCTCCATTATAAACACTGTATCCGAATGTCGAAAACCTGCAAAGCCAGGAATATAGATGCCAGGCTCACAGCTAAAGACCATTCCCGGCTTCAGTATGGTTTCATCACCATCCTCAATCCATGGTGGTTCATGACCCTCTAAACCTATCCCATGCCCAACTCTATGCAGTACATATTCCATTGGAATGCCCTCTTCTTTAAAAACTTTAAAGGCAGCCTTATTCACTTCTGAAGCCTTAATTCCAGGTTTAAATGTGTCAAGCGATGCTTTCTGAGCCTTAACCATTATGTTGAAATATTTAGCTTGCTTCTCACTAGGATTACCAACAATCATCGTTCTTTCCAGTTCAGCACTATATCCACCAACCTTAGCTCCAGCACCAGTAACTAAAACATCACCCTCCTTCACAATCATACTTCCACCAAGCATATGAGGATAAGCTGAAAACACGCCAATCTGACCTCTAAAACCAGCCCTAGCAGGAAGAGATGTTCCAGGATCATACTCTGGGCCTAGAGCTTTAATCATAGCCACTGAAGCCTCATAACTAGCCCTAATTGCAATTTCAGTTTCAATCAACCCAGGAGAAGTATACTCTTGAAGCAATTTATGTGCAAGATTAGTCCACTTAGCACTTTCTCTGATTAAATTTAATTCTTCCTCACTCTTAATTAGGCGCATATCGTCAATGATCTCAGGAGCAATAGTAACCTTAATTGAAGGTAGTACGTCAGTTATTTTCGGCCCCTTATATCCCATAATGCCAGGATATCCAAGTGCATCAGAAGCAACACTTTTACCATCCAGACCCATCTCCTTCAACACTTCCGCAAAAACCTTCATTGGATGTTTAACTCCAGGATACTCAAAGTATACAAAGCGTTTTTTAATGTAAGGAACTCTAAATCTTGAATGGTCCTCCTCCAATCTTGGAACAAACAAAGCAGGCTCATCAACTACAGGCAAAATGAAGATTATAGGCCGCTCAGTCGGAATAACAGTATATCCAGTCAAGTAAAAAATACGGATCGGACTGAAAAGTATCAATGCATCAAATTCTCTTTCCTCTAAAACCCTTCTAACTTTATCAATTCGCTTCAAGTAAGTTGAAACACTTATAGAGAACCTACCCATATCAATCCCCAATAAGCAATATAACTCTAAGAAATTAAAAGAGTTATCCAAATTTATCTATAAGATGCACGAATAATTTTCACCGCTTCAACCATCCTACACATCTTAATGAAAGCAATTCTTTCAGCTTCATCTACATCAAAAATTTCCATAAATCCCTTAAACCCACAGTCAGGTGCAATAAATAGATTTTCAACACCATAAACTTCAATACCTCTAGAAATAAAATTAACAATATCCATCACATCTTCAATAGGCAATTCGCCATCCTTAACAACAGTTTGAATACAACCTAAACCTAAAAGTTTATCATACAACTCTAAATCCCGCCTAGAATAAGCATTAAAGTTTAAGGGATTACCCCGAAATTCATGATGCAAAATTCTAGCAGAAGACTGTAAAAGTATATGGGAAAAACCTCTAACATCACCACAAACATGAACCCCAGTAAGCTTATTATAACTACTAGCAACCTCAAGAGGAAAACTAATCGATTTAACAAGTAAATCTTCATTCAACCCCATCCAAGAAGCATAAGGCAATGAAGGCTCATCAATAAATACAATCTTAACAAAATCAATTCTTGAAAGCTGCCTAACAACATCAGAAATAGCATAAATAAATTCCTCAACAATACTAGGGTAACTCAATGCAACCTTATCATCAGTAACCTTAGTCACCGAAGCTAGAGTAAGAGGACCAGTAACTTGAACCTTCAAACCCACTTCACCTCTAAACCTTCCAATAACATTCACTGCAACACCTATCTGATCAATTAGACTCTTAACTTTAGGAGGCTTTAATGAAGAAGTAACCCAAGCAACATCACCAATAAAATCAATACCACAATCTTGAGAAGCAAATTCCCTCAAATAGATTAAACAGAAATCCTCCAATTGAGGTAGAGCAGGATAATCCAATCCAGCCTTCAATTGATCGAGTAAAGCCCTCCTAAAATTTAACTCACTATATGGAAGAGGAAAGCTTCCAATAACAGTGGTATCAAGCATAAATAAAGATATTAAGGTACAAACGAAAATATCTTCCGCTACTCCTCAGACTCACTTGATGAAGCCATATCTCTAAGCTCCTCAATACTATCTCTATAACCACTAACCATCAACAAATCGTGACCACTAACAATCAGATTGCCAGGAGGATTTCTGATCCATCTACCACCAAGCTTCTTAACAGCCAAAATCTTAATACCCATTTCATCGAGTTCAAGCTCATCAAGAGATTTCCCATCAAGCTCACTTCCATCATCAACTCTAATTAAAGCTATCCCCTCTTCAGCCTCATTAAAGGCAACACGTAAAATTGGATGTGGCTCAAATCCCCTAGCAACAACATCTGCAATAGAAGCAGCAGCATCAGAAATAGCTTCAGCTGACAAACCAAGCCTAATTAAACCCAACACACCCCTCTCATCTCCCTCTCGACGCTTCAACTTAAGAACCTCAAGCTCAAGTTCAGTGTGTAACTCATCAACCTCCTCCTCTAATCTTAAAACCTCCTCAGCAAAGACTCTATCGTTATATAGTAAAGCGGAATAAGCTAAATCAATCATCGTCCTAGAAGTATCAAGCAACCTTAAAAGAAGATTTTCAATTTTCTCCAAACTCAATCTTCAATAACCTCCTTAAAGTCCTTAATCTGACCAGAAGCAATCATAGAAAAGTCATTGAGACAATCTAGGGGACCCTTAACAACAACTACATCATTAGGTTCAAATTTAACATAATCCTCAGGATCAATAATCAATTCCTTCTTCCGCCTAATAGCAATAACATAAATACCCAAATTTATATCAAGATCCAGCTCACCAATACTTTTACCAACAAGATATGAATTAGGCTTAATTACAACCCTCCTATAATGAGGTTCAATTTTCTCTAAGACCTCCTTAACAGCAGGATGAATACCAAGCTTAGCTACGACAATCTGCGTTATATCTGAAACAGCATTTGAAATTTCATCCATAGCCACTGCAACCTTAACTATACCAGCCATGGCCTCAGCATCACTTCTATCCCTAACTGCAATTGCAGCACTCATCCACAATTGATATAACAGTGAATCGATTTCCCTCTCAAGCTCCAAAACTTCATTAGCCAGATCTTCATCTCCAAGCAAAACTGAAGCATAAGCTAAGTCAATCATCAAACCACATATATCCTTCATCTCAGTTAATACTTCCCTAACAGACATAGGCTTCATGCGCACTTTTAATTCTTCAAAAGAGTTGCGTCTCATATTAAATCAGTTTACCCCCAACCACTTAACACATAACTATATGTGTAATATAAATTTAAATTAAATGCTAAAATACATGACGCTCACAATGAAAGCAATTAAACTCGTACCAATAATATCAGCACAAGAACTGACAAGGGGAATAACAAAATTATCAGGATCCCAACCCCTGTTAAATGAAATAACACCAATAGAAAAGGAAATTAACGAAATTAAAACAGGACCAGAAATACTGAAAAAAACACACAACACCATCAAAATGAAGAAAGAAGCATTAATTCCAGTTAAAAGACATAAAATAAAACCACTTAAACCATAAACCACGTGCATTAACAATGAAGCTAACTCAATAGTGAAAATTTCAAGAAGAAGATATCTAATTGAAGAAAGCCTAGATGCAATATAGCCAAGAGCAAGTCTAGTTGTCGTGATAGAGCCAATCATCGAGCCAAAACCACCTAAAGCATTAAGTAAAACAGGATAAACAACTAGAATTTCAGGCTTCAACTCTAAAGTATACCTCAAGCCAGCTAAAACAGTGCCAGATAAAACTCCACCAAGACTCGTTAAAAGAACCGTAGGAGAAGCCTCCTTCAATGTTGAAACATAAACATTAAAGGAAAAATCACTTTTAGAAAAAATGAACAAAACAAGAAACACAAATAGTAGGAATGTTGAAAGAACCTTTATGGATAAAAATCCAAGACCTATAATTATATTTACCGTAAACAAGTAACATAAAGCCACAATAACATCACTTATAATCGCAATAATAGGATAGACAATAATGTCAGGATCAAGACCTCTCTTAAAGCTAACAAAGGCAGTAACCATAGTTATAGGCATAGAAAAAAACGTAGCCAACAAACAAGTTGACAATGGAACAAGAAGAAAATAAACAATATCAAAAAATGAAGCATACCCTATTAGAAAATTAATAATCAACGTAAAAACACTCATACCTAATGAATCAATAAAAATAAGCATAAGAATAGCCTTAACAAGCGAATAAAAATCATCAGTATTATTTAAGAAGCCAGGCTTAACTTGACCAGTATGAAGCATAGTACTAAGCTTACCTGAAAAAATACCTCCAATATCACCCCTCAAAGTTAAAACAGAAGGATAAAGCACAATAACCCAAGGCATTTTAATAAATAAATGTGAAAGATTAGACACAACTCTACCAGAAAACATTCCTCCAATGCTGAAAGCAAATGCCAAACAGGCCTGTGCAAAGATTTTAATGAATTTTTCATAGTCAAAAAACTGTTTCATTTCCCCATTACTACGGCAACCTCCATCAACAACTAAACTTTAAGCTTTAAAGCCATTTCAATATTTATCTTTAACTCAAATCAAAATGTTGATTATATTAGTATTAAGATCCAAGTTATAATGGTGACTAGATGTGATCGAAATAAATAAGGAATTATTAAGTGAAGCAAAGAGTATCCATAAAGAAAGCATCATAATAGATGCACACTGTGACACAGTATTACAATTAGCTCCAAGAATAGGCAGACCAGATTGGAAAACGAGAAGCCTAATAGAGAGGGGAGAAATTGGACATATAGACATCCCAAGACTCTTGGAGGGAGGAGTTACATGTCAATTTTTCGCTATCTATGTAGATGGAGCATACAAACCTGAAAAAGCAACTGAAAGAGCACTAGAATTAATGGCCACATTATATACAGAGTTAGAAAAAGCAGATGACAAAACAATAATAGTAGATAACCATGAAGACATAATAAAAGCTAAAAAAGAGGGAAAAATAGCAGTTTTAATATCACTTGAAGGAGGAGAACCAATACAATTTAATCCAATACTATTAAAGCCATTCCATAAACTAGGTATAAGAGCAGTATCACTAACATGGAATGAAAGAAACATGCTTGCAGATGGAGTCTGGGAAAGTAGAGCTCAGAGCAAACTAACCACAATAGGATTACGTGCAATAGAATTAATGGACAAACTTGGAATAATAGTAGATGTTTCACATTTAAGTGAATCATGCTTCTGGGATCTCATAGAAAATCATAGGAAACCAATAATAGCTTCACATTCAAACTGTAAAGCATTATGTGACCATCCAAGAAATCTAACAGATGAACAATTAAAGGCAATAGCAGAGAAAAATGGAGTTATAGGAATAAACTTCTATCCAAAATTCCTAGTAAAAGAAGGAAAAGTAACCATTAACCATTTAATAAAACATATTGAGCACATTGAAAAAAATATAGGAGTAAATCACATTGGACTAGGCTCAGACTTCGATGGAATAGGCTCAACGCCAATTGGATTAGAAGATGTAAGCAAACTCCCAAACTTAACTGCAAAACTACTTGAACATGGCTACTCTAAAAAGGAGATAAAGAAGATTTTAGGAGAAAACTTCCTACGAGTAATCAAAGAAGTAGTAGGGTGAAAAAGTGGAAACAAAAATTAACTATGAAATAAAATGCCCAAAATGTAGTGAAATACTACCATGGAACTACAGATATTGGAAATGTGATAAATGTCATAGTCCACTTAAAGTAAATATTCTAGAACTAGACATTAATAAAAATGAAATAAAGGAAAGACCATTTAACATGTGGCGATATAAGGAAGTGATCCCACTAAACATAAAAGTAAAAGTAACATTAGGAGAAGGAGGAACACCGCTAATCAAAAAGCTAACTCAAAAACATTTAATATCATTTAAACTTGAATACCTAAATCCAACAGGATCATTTAAGGATAGAGGAGCAAGTGTCGCAATAAACAGAGCAGTACTATTAAAGGCAAGAAAAATAGTAGAAGATTCATCTGGAAATGCAGGAACCTCTATATCGGCATATGCATCTACAGCTGAAATACCATCAAAGATATACGTACCCAAAAATGCGCCAAAAAACAAGAAAAACTTGATAAAAACATTTGGTGCACAAATAATCGAAGCAAAAAATCGTGAAGAAGCAGCAATGAAAGCAGTGATAGAATTAGGAGAAGATGATTACTATATTGGTCATTCATGGAATCCATTCTTTATAGAAGGAATAAAAACAATCGCCTATGAAATAGTTGAACAAAGCAACTGGCAACCACCAGAAAGAATAATAACTCCAGTAGGAAATGGAACATTACTCATAGGACTCTTCAAGGGCTTCAAAGAAATGATAAATCTTGGATGGATCAATAAAATCCCCCAACTAATTGCAGTACAAGCTGAAGGATACACGCCACTCTATAATGCAATTTACAATAAAAAATTAGTGAAAAAGAAAAAATCAAAGTTAGCAGATGCAATTAGAATAGCCAATCCACCAAGACTCAACGAGATGATTAAAGCAATAAGAGAAACTAATGGCAAAGTAATTGTCGTTACTGATAAAGATATAATTGTTGGACTCCGCAAACTAGTTAAAATGGGCTTACTCGTAGAACCTACCTCAGCAACAGCCTTTTCAGCCTATCTAAAAATAATAGAAGACATAGACACATATGAGAATACATGTATTATTCTAACAGGAAGTGGAATGAAAATGATAGACAAAATAGTGAAATTAACAACGATTAAAAATAAAAGCTGAACATAATTTTAAATGGCGTAGAAAATGGAGTTAGATACACTTATAATTAATGGAAAAATTATTGATGGCACTGGAAATCCATGGTTTAAGGCAGATATAGGCATAAGAAATGGAAAAATCATCATGATAAAAAGGAAAATAAAACAAGAAGCAAAACAGATTATCAGTGCAGACGGATTAATTGTATGTCCCGGATTCATAGACATCCATAGCCACTCCGACTACACATTACTTGTAAACCCTAAAGCTGAAAGCAAAATTAGACAGGGAGTGACAACAGAAGTTATAGGGAATTGTGGAAGCTCGGCAGCACCAATACTTGGGGAAATGAAGGATAGAGCTATGAAAATTAGTGAAAGATATGGACTAAAAATTGACTGGACATACATGAATGAATATTTAAATAAACTTGAAGAGAAAGGTGTTGCAGTGAATGTAGCAACATATGTTGGATTTGCAAATATAAGAATAGCTGTACTGGGATATGAAAATAGAAAACCAACTAAAAATGAACTGGAAGAGATGAAAAGTTTAACCGAAAGATCAATTGATGAAGGAGCAATCGGTTTATCAACAGGATTAAGATACGACCCTCAATCTTACGCTGAAACCGAAGAAATAATTGAAATCGCTAAAGTCGTAGCTAGAAAAGGAGGAATCTATGCATCACATATAAGAGATGAAGGAGATAGGGGAAAAGTAGTTGAGGCAATAAGAGAGGCAATAGAAATCGGAGAAAAAGCTCAAATTCCAGTAGAAATATCACATCTAAAAATACTTGCAAAACCACTATGGGACAAATGCGATTTAATTATAAAGTTAATCGAAGAAGCTAGAGAAAAAGGAGTTGAAGTAACTGCAGATCAATATCCATACTCTGCAAGTGGCACATCATTACTAGCATGGATACCAAAATGGGCCCATGCAGGAGGAAGAGAAAAACTGCTTGAAAGATTGAAGAACCATGAAACAAGAGAAAAAATAAAAGAAGAACTTATCAAAGTCATGGAGTTAAGAGGAGGAGCAGATAGAGCATTAATATCAAGATTTGATGCAGACCCATCACTAGAAGGGTTAACAGTAAAACAAGTAGCAGAAAAATGGAGAAAACCAGTAGAAGAAACCGCCATAAAGCTTGTAGAAATAGCAGTCGAAAGACAGTCGTCTCTAGGCATAATAAACTTCAACCAAAGTGAAGAAAACATATTAAAAATAATTAAAAGACCATGGGTTATGATTGCCACAGACGGATATGCCCTAGCTCCATATGGAATACTAAGCAAAGGAGTGCCTCACCCAAGAAGCTATGGAACATATCCAAGAGTCCTAGCAAAATATGTCAGGGAACAAAAAACCTTAACACTAGAAGAAGCTATAAGAAAGATGACGTCACTACCAGCAAGAAAAATTGGAGTATTAGATAGAGGAATTGTAAGACAAGGATTTTGGGCCGACCTAGTGATATTCAATCCCAAGGAAATAAAAGATGAAGCAACATTTACAAATCCAATGCAATACCCTAAAGGAATACACTTCGTAATCGTCAATGGAGAAATAGTAATTGAAGAAGAAAAACATACGGGAAGATTTCCAGGAAAAGTGTTAAGACATAATTCCAAAAATAGATAATTGTTTTTACTCTTTCTTCTTTAATTTCTCATTGAACCATTCAATTATATGCTTCAATCTTTCGATTCGATGCTTGGGCTTACCAGTTCTAGATAAATCATGCGTTTCTTTAGGAACCAATACTAGTTTAACATCCTTACCAAGCCATTTTAAAGCAGTAAAGAATTGTAATGCTTGCTCATAGTAACATCTCAAATCATCAATGCTATGAATTATCAACAGTGGGGTACTTACATTTTCAGAATAAGTTAATGGAGATTTCTCAACCATTTTGGCTATACTTTCCTTAGTCAATGGTTTTTTATCTAGACCACCTAGAATATGATCAAGTGTAAACCAGTAACCTATATCGCTAACTCCATAGAAGCTATACCAATTGGAAATACCACGCATACTAACTGCAGCCTTAAACCTGTCCGTATGACAGACAATCCAGTTTACCATAAAGCCTCCATAAGACCCTCCAACAACACCAAGTCTATTCTCGTCTATAAAATCAAAATTCTTAATTGCATATTCTAATCCTTCCATTATATCTTTATAATCCCTTTCGCCATAACGACCCCTAATATCCGCAAACTCTTCACTATAACCATCACTGCCGCGTGGATTTAAATAAACTAAAGCATATCCACTTGCAGTTATTAAATGAAATTCGTGTATAAAGGATGAACCATAAGCTGTTTTAGGTCCACCATGAATATAAAGTATAGTGGGAACCTCACCCTCATAATCTGAAGATGGCTCCATTATCCATCCCTCAACAATAACACCATCACTAGCCTTAAAACTAAACTTTCTAGGTTTAGACAACTTCAATTGACTCAGTATCGAATCATTAAAACTTGTTATTTTAACTTCCTTTAAGTTGCTCTTTATTACGTATAATTCAGGTGGCATAAGCTCATTCATGGAAGTGAAGGCAATAATGTGATTACCATCCTTTGAAGTAACTGAGAAACATTCAACACTTCTTTCCCCAGAAGTGACATTCTCAACCTTACCAGTCAATGTATTAATTCTATGAAGATTAACAGAGCCACTATCATGAATGATGAAATAAATATAATCATCAACCCATATGGGGCCATTCTCTCGACCAGGCCCTCTAACATCACTATTTAAACTATTAACAGTATTCCTATCTAAATTGCTAGTTAAATCAGAAATTTTGCGACTTTCAATTTCAATAGTATAAATGTGTCTATGACTAATTGTTCCTCGCCTAAAATTATGACCTCTAAAAGCTAATTTACGATCATCAGGACTCCATGACAATGAATCAATATTCATATTTGAGACAGTCAACTTAACCTTCTCACTACTCTTCAAATCATACACAAAAATGTCAGTTATATAGGGCTTTGAATCCTCTAACTTTGCTATATATGCAATCTTATCTCCCTTATGACTTATTGCAAAGTAATTTACATCAAATTCCCCCTCAGTAATTTGATTTAACTCACCGCTATTTACATCAACAATGAATAAGTGTCTACGCAAAGTGTTAATGAAACCTCTTCCATTAAACCAGAAAAGCAATCTATCTATAACCTTAACATCTTCCTGCAACTCACCGACATCTGATAGCATAGCCAACTTATTTTCATCTGGAAGCCATTCAATTCGGCTAATTGCAGTTTTTCTCTTCACAAGTAATCTCGGTTCACCACCATCTAAGCGGATAATCCATAACTCACTTCCACGTTCCTCCTTCTTTAACGTACGCCTCGAAGTAAATGCTAAATATTTCCCTGAAGGACTCCACCTAGGATTAGTGTCTTTTGGTCCATTCGTTAAACTATAAACATCATTTGATTCTAAGTCAGCAATCCAAATCCTATTAACATACTCATCCTCATCAAGATTCATTCTAGTCACAACAAAGGCAACTTTACTTCCATTAGGAGCAATTTGAGGATCAGAGACAAAGGTCAATTTAACTAAATCATCAACACTTATAGGCCTCAACACACCTCACCAATTATACATAGAATTATCTCCGAATTTATAATACTATCACCTAAATACAACAATTAATATGAATTAAAATAACAGTCTAACTGGAAAACTTATGAGTAAACAATTTAATTAAAAACAAAAAGTTTGTTAAATATTCTTAACAAAAGTTGAAATAGAGAGCTCTACTAATGGATTATCCTATTGTCATGATGTTAGTCACCTACACTTATTATAAGAAAATACAATGACTATAATCCCTCATGACTACAATAATTAAATAAATACCTAAATTGTTCGACTTAGAAAATTTACTGGAAATGACCCATCACTTCAAAAATAACAAGTAAAACTTTTATGTTCAACCGATTTTCAATTCAATGAAACATACATTAGGAGAAATGATCTTGAAATTAAAGGGCAAAGCTGTAAAGACTAAGTATTGGCTCCCTGGAGAGAACATATATAAGTACATAGTTTATATTGCTGATAAAATTGCACAAGACGGCGACATCATCGTAATATCTGAAAAAGCACTAGCAGTTGCTCAAGGAAGATTAATTGACGAAAATAAAATCAAGCCAAGCCTATTCTCCATGATTATAACTTACATCTTAATGAGAATTATTTGGGCATATATTTTAGGTCCATTATGTAAATTCAAACTCAGAACAATAAATTTCCTCAGAAACTATCCAATAAAAGAAGGAGCTGTCCATAAACAAATATGCCTCAGACTTTCAGGACCATTTCAAGCATTAAAACATTATTCAGAAGGAGGAATAGACTTAACTAACGTACCATACAGCTACGCATGTCTTCCTCTCGAAAATTCAATAGAAGTAGCTAAGGAAATTTGGAGAAAAATTTACAAAGAAACAGGGAAAAAAGTTGGCATACTGATAGTTGATAGTGATAAAACATATTCATTTGGCAGACTACACATCACTTCAAGACCCAATGCAATTAAAGGCATAAAACCATTTTTCGGAGTAATAGCCCTGATCATAGGTAGAAGTTTGAAATGGAAAATACGTGCAACTCCAATTGCAGCTGTAGGAGTCAAGCTAAATACTGATGAAATACTTAGAGTTGCAGATTTAGCTGACAAAATTAGAGGAAGCGGTGCAGGGGCTACTGCATGGGAAATAGCTGAAAGATTCCATGTTAACCCAAATGAAGTAACATGGAAAATGCTATTGTCAATCAAACATAAGCCAATAGTAATTGTGAGGTTAATTAAGAATGAGAAAGACAATCAGTGATATCATAAAGGAAGAAATGCAAAGAGATATGAAGCTACTCGAATTACTAAATGAAAAGGCTGTGATAGTGGGGGAATTCAGTGAGAGAGAAGTCTGGGGACCGAGCAATCTAAAAGTAATATTGATCTTTAGTGGAGATTATGGACTAAGAGTCCTTGAAAACATGATTAACAGTACTGGACACTGTATTAGTTGCGGCCATCTCTGCATTGAAAGACAATGTAAGTATAGCAAATATGGATTTGCTGAAAATATTGAACTTGTAATTGAAATGAAAAAACCTCAAGAACTACCAGATGTAATAGATAATCCGTATAATTATCTACCGCAAAGACTACCTAATGCAGACATCGTTCTAGCCACTGGACTTCACAGTGACATTTACATCGAATTACCAAATCTTCTAAGAAAAAGCGATATTAAAGCACTTATAATACTTCGTGAAGATCCCAAAGATGCACCCTATGGTGTTGTAAGGAGCATTCAAGAAGAATGTGGAGAATATGGAATTGAATTTGAAGCTCCAAAACCATCCTGTACACTTAGACCATGCAATAAAAAGACAATAGACCAATTTATAAAAGACTTCAGACTAGGGAAACCATTAATAGAAATAGAAACAACCAAAATTGCCAACATCGAAAAAATAACAGTCATAAAAGTCTACATCTCAGCTCCATGTGGAACTACATGGTATGTAGCAAGACAAATGTTAAATTATGAAATAAAAGATTTCAACGAAAGAGAACTTGAAAAATTGTATGATTTTATAGCACTTCACCATCATGCAGCACCATGTATCGGATCAATGAAATATGATATTGAGCTTGGCGATACCATATTACATTGGGGCTCATACATTGAAAGAGAAGCATATTTGAGGGCTTTAGGCCTAAATAAAGAACTTGAAAAAACCATAGAGAAGAGACTTAAGAGAAAATCCTAAGATAGGTGTCAACCTTGATATGTTATGATTATGATAATATAGCTGATGATGAATTACTTAAACTAAATAAACTGCCCGGATTCACCATTGGAGAAGCAAGTATAGACACATTGCAAAATGACATGAAAATTTGCATAATAATTTCTGAGAACTATGGAGAAAAAATAATAGAAAATCTAAGAAACACACCAGGACACTGTAATGTTTGCTCTACTAGATGTATTGGAGTAAAATGTAAATATGGGAAATACTCCTTTAAAAAGAACATCAATGTAGTAAAAATTCCAAGTGTATATGAACTTCCAGAAATAATAGAAGAGCCAGAGCAAGTAATAGGTGAAAAACTTCCTAAAGCGGAAATAGCTATAGCCACAGGACTCCATAACGACATTTATTTAACTCTCCCAGAAATACTTAAGAAATCAGGAATCAGGGCATTATTAATCCTGAGAAACAACCCTCAAGATGCACCATTAGGAGTCTCTAAACAAGTTAAAGAAAAATGTAAAGAACTTGGAATAGAATTTGACAATCCAAAGCCACCCTGTTTTTTATTGCCTAAAAAAGATAAACCCATTATAACCAAGTTCATTATGAAGTATAGAGTAGGTATACCATTCATAAAACTAGAGACAGTAAAAAGTGGAGATAAAATAAAAATTAAAGAAATTGAAATAAAAACCTCAGCACCATGCGGTGCGACTTGGTATATTGCAAGAATGCTACTTAACTATGAAGTCAATCTAGAAGGAAAATCTATTGATAAGCTATGTGGGTATATAGCTTCACTAAATCAATCATATTGTATAGCGTCAACAGCACATGACTATGAATTAGGAGACACTATAATTCACTGGGCTACATATATTGGGATAGAGACTGTTTTAAGAGCATTAAACTTAAAAGAAAAATTAAAGGAAATTGTTAGGGAAAGAACTCGAAGAAAACTTATTTAAAAATTGACATCACTTTTCCACTGAATAAATCTATTGATTTTCGTACATTTGGGCCTATTGGTGACCCAGCTACTACTTGAGTAACGCCGAATTTAATTAACTCCTCAATTTTCTTAACACAAATTTCCGGAGTTCCTGTAATTGAAAATGCATCTATCATTTTCTGATCAACCATAGAAAATGCATCCTTCCATCGAGCCTCACTTAAAGCCCTTTTAATTTCATCCACTTTATCAATGTCGATTCCATGACGCTTCAATATGAAGTCAGGACTACCTGCAACAATAAAGGCTACAACTCTAGTAGCTGCACTAAATGCTTTCTCATAATCCTCATCAATAGAGAGGGAAGTATAAGCAGCTATTTCCAGTTCCTCCAAAGACTTACCAGCACGTTTAGCACCTTTAGCTATATGTCTCATAGCTGCCTCAACATCCTTAGGATGAGAAGCATTAATTAGGACCCCATCGCCATACTTCGCTGCTAATCTCAACATTTGTGGACCTTGTGCCCCAATAAAAATTGGAATTTCACCAGCAACCTTAAAATTAAACTTTGCCTTTGGAATATGGAAGACCTTTCCTTCAAATTTAACCTTACCAGTCTGGAAAAGTGAACGGGCAATCAAAACACATTCCTTTACTGCTGCGACTGGAAGAGTCATTTCAACACCAAGACTAGCTAAGGTAGTTTTGTCACCAGGGCCAACTCCAAGCACTACTCTATTTGGAGCAATTTCACTTATAGATGCTGCAGCTTGGGCAGTTAAAACAGGGTTAACAAGATAAGGATTTGTAACCCCAATTCCAAGCTTAATTTTACTTGTATGTAAAGCCACCGAAGTTAATGTAACATAGACATTACGATTGTTATAGTGATCAGTAATCCAAATATAGTCAAAACCCCTCTTCTCAGCTTGAATAGCATAAAAAGTAGTCTTCCAGAAAGGTTCATAAGGTACAAACTCGACGCCAAAGCATACCATACCTAACCCTCCCTCAAAACTTCAGCCAATTTACTAAATCCTTTACTATTCAATTTTTCAATAGTTTTCTCAGGCTCTAGTTTCTTTACCACTCCTAGAAGAAACGATAATCCATTTTCAGTGAAAAGCAAATCCTCCTGCCAAAGTCTTATTAGCTTCCTTGCATCACTGCTACATAACTCTGACCCCTTTTTTGATTTTAAGATGATGTCAATTAGGATTGTACCTATTTTCTCTCTCTGTTCAGGAGTAAATTTTGAAACAACCTCTTTTATTACCATTTAAACAACCCCTAAAAAGTGGGGAAATATTTCTTAAATACTTAATCCTAGCCATAAATATCGCAACAAAACATGTTAATAGCTATAAAGCGCCATGAAAATATGAGGAAAGCAAGATGAAAATAGCAGTAACTGGTAAAGGAGGAGTAGGTAAAACAACTATTGCAGGGACCCTAGCCAGGCTTATGGGCAGAGGCGGTTTAAAAGTTATTGCAGTAGATATGGATCCCAATACCAATTTAGCATATACACTTGGACTAAATGAAAAGCAAGCAAGCAAAATCACACCATTATCAGTCAACAGGGAGCTATTAAAGAAAAAAATGGAAGTTTATCCAGGTTCACTTGAAGCAGGATTTTTCAAATTATACCCTAAAGTCGATGACATTATCGAACAATATGGAGTACAATGTCCAGATAACGTTACACTACTCGTAATGGGAACAATTCGAGATGGAGGCATAGGATGCCTTTGTCCAGCTCATGCTCTTATGAGAGCTTTACTTAGACACTTAATCCTCAAGAGAGGAGAAGTAGTCATACTAGATATGGAGGCAGGAATCGAGCATTTAGCTAGAGGAACTGCTAAAGGAGTTGATTTAATGCTAATAGTTATTGAACCAAGCATTAAATCCATTGAAACAGCAAAAAGAATTGAAAAACTCGCGTTAGACATAGAAGTTAAGGAAATAAGTGTTATTGCAAACAAGATTAGCAATGAAGAAGAAGAGAAATTTGTAAGAGAAAAATTAGAAAAATATGGCTTAAAATTATTCCACTTAATTCCATATGACAACAGAATAAAAATTGCAGATATGACAAGAACTCCTATAATTGACTATGCACCTAAGTCATTAGCTGTCAAGTCAATTTATGAATTAAAAAATAAAATAGTTAAACAACTATCCCTTTAATTTTATCCACAAGCTCCTTATCATCCTTGAACCTTCAGCTTTGATTTCCTCCCAAATTTCCTCTAAATCTTCACTATAAGTATTGGTCTTAACACATTCCTCATATTTATTGATAAAACTTAGAATTCTACCTATCAGTGGATTTGAATATAACTCTAAGGTTTCCTTAGGCACGTTTACTTCAGTGATAATGGCAGACTTAAGCTGAATCTCTTGACCAATAATATCTCTAAGCACTAGTGTACTTCCATGAAGCTTCACTAGAATAATGTCTTCAGCAACTTTCTTGGACTCAGCATCATCTCTTATGAAAACTTTAAACTCACACATATAACATCACTTTGCAATTGCATTAAATATATTTTAATTTTTTGTGCAGTAGCAACATTTAAAATTGAATAATAGTAGTTTTATAGATACATCAAATTAAGTAGGGATGCGGTGTTATGAGTAAAAAGCTAAATCCAATGTTAATATATAGGTTTTTACCAAAGACAAATTGTAAAGAATGTGGATATACATGTATGGCGTTTTCAATCAAACTTTTACAAAGGGAAGTAAAGCTTGAAGAATGCAAGCCACTATTTAGGGAAGAAAAATATAGGGAAAATAAAGCTAAACTTGAAGAAATACTCAAACCATTATATGAAGCAGCTGAAACATTAATCAAAATCGATGATGAAAAATGTATAGGATGTGGAAACTGCATTATAGCTTGCCCAGCCAATGTAAATATTGACCCAGAAGTAGGAAGAGGAAAGAATCCAACATCAAGTGAAGTCGTATTCACAGTAGTTAATGGGAAAATAAAAATACTGAACATTAAAAAATGTAGAAGATATCCACCTCACAGGACTAATTGTAGGATATGTGAACAAGTATGTTTAAGCGATGCCATTAAGGTGGTGGCATGAGGAGAATTGGAAATATAGTATGTACAGGTTGCTCATTAGCATGTAATGACTTAGTATTAGACATCGAAGATGAAAATAAGATTACTAATGTTTGGGGAGCATGTAGCCACGGAGCCAAGCGAATTAAAGAGATCATGACAAATAGACTTGAAGGAAGCGAAGAAAACATTGACAAAGCAATAGAAAAGGCAGTAGAAATATTATCATCCGCCAAAAAACCATTAATCTATGGCTTTGCAAATAGTTCTAATGAAGCTATTAGGTTAGGACTTGAATTAGCAAGGAAGGTTAATGGAGTATTTGATACACCTCCAAGTATATGTCATTACCATATACCAATAATTGAAGAAGTCAAAGCAGAAAAAATAACATTTGAGGATGTTTTAGATAAATCAGATTTTATAATGTACTTTTTTATAGACTTATCGAATACTCATTTAAGACATGCAAGTAAATATGCCATTTATCCGAGAGGAGAAGTAATAAAAACCGGAAGAGAAAGTCGAACAATACTAATGGTCGACTATTGGGAAAACAATTCAATGAAAATAGCGCACTATAAAATAACATTAACACCAGGTGAAGAACTGAAATTCATCAGAAAACTTAGAAAAACAATAGCTGATAGAAAAATTATCGGTGAAAAAAATTCCTGGTTAACCATCGAATCATGGCTACTCTTACTGGATGATATAAAAAAATCGAGTTTCATATCAATATTTGTTGGAAACCATATACTAACAAATATTATGGCAGCAGAAATTTATAGAGAAATTGTAGAGTTGATGAAGGATATTATGTCAGCCGGATTAATGAGTACGATAAGCCCATTGGCTGAGGAAGTCAACTCACTAGGTGTAGCATTAATTCCATATGAAATATTAGGGGCACCCCATGCAATCGACTTTAATGATGGAAATCCCACACATGAGCCTTCAATAACGAATGCATTCACAAAACTCTTAAATAATGAAATTGATGCCGCATTAATCGTTGAAAGCGATCTCTACACTCACATACCCCTATCAATAGCTAGAAGACTTAAAAAAATTCCAACAATATATATTGGTGAAAGAAAAACATTAACATCAAAAATAGCTAAAGTTAAGATTCCGAGATCAATTCTGGGAATTGAAGATTGCGGAAAGATCTATAGAACAGACGGTATAGAAATTGAATTAACACCCTTCATAAAACCACTACCTCCTGTTGAAAGTGAGAAAACAATACTCAAGAAACTTCTACAAAATATTTAGGTGATTATGTTGAATAGAAATAACATAGCACTGCTAATCTGCAAATGCGGGACAAACATAGCAGGAGTAATAAACATTGACAAAATAATTAGTGAAATCTCAAAAATAAAAAACGTCGCATGCCACATTCATGACCATTGGTGCAGTGAAGACGGATTATTAAAAATAAGAGAAATCATTACAAAAGAAAAACCAAGTAGAATTATAATTGCCTCTTGCACACCACATTTACATGAGAAACTGTTTAAAGAAAATGCCGAAAAGGCTGGATTAAATGGTGGCTATGTAAAGGTAATTAACATTAGAGAACAATGCAGTTGGGTTCATTGGCAAAACCCGGAACAAGCCACTAAAAAAGCACTTGATCTAATTAGGGCAGGTCTAGCTATAGCACCATACCTAACTCCAAAATATACAGTTAAGGTTCCAGTAACTAGAAGTGCATTAGTAATTGGAGGAGGAGTTGCAGGTATAACTGCTGCATTAGACTTAGCTGAGAAAAATATTCAAGTTTACTTAATAGAGAAAACAGGATTTCTGGGAGGCCATATGGCTAAACTAGACAAGGTATTTCCAACGTTAGACTGTAGCATATGCATATTGGGGCCATTATTATCTAAAGCTTATTCACATCCTAAAATAAGAGTTTACACTTTAAGTGAAGTAAAAGAAGTTCAAGGTACACCAGGAAGTTATAGAGTGAAAATCATTAAAAAACCAAGATATGTTGATGAAAGTGAATGTAACGGATGTAATAAATGTCTAGATGTTTGTCCAATAGAATTACCATGTGAATACAATCATGGACTAGGATTTAGAAAAGCAATAGTAAAGCCAGTCTCTGAAACAGTTCCAGTAGCACCCTACATTGACATTGAAAATTGTATTGGATGCATGTCATGCATAGGCGTATGTGATAAGGAAGCAATAGACTTTAATCAGAAAGAAGAAGAAATCAAGTTGAATGTTGGAGCCATAATAATCGCCACTGGATATAGTCTGCTTAGTAGAGAAGAATTAGCTGAATACGGTTATGGCAGATTTAAAAATGTCATATTAGGAATAGAACTCGAAAGATTAGTTAACCCAGATGGACCGACGAGGGGGAGGGTAGTCAGAATTTCAGATGGGAAAAAAGTAAAACGTGCTGCTATAATCTTATGTGCAGGGAGTAGAGATGAAAGATACCTACCATATTGTTGTAGATTTGGCTGTATGGCTGGATTAAAACATGCATGTTACCTGTCACTATTAAACCCTAAAGTTGAAGTATATGTTTTTTACATCGACATTAGAGCTCCTGGAAAAAGTTTCGAAGAGTTCTATCAGAGAATTAGAAAGAAAGAAAATATTCATTTCATAAGGGGAGTTCCAAGTGAAATTAAGGAAAATGACGATGGTTCAATTCAATTAACATTTTTTGACAATACTATAAATGAACTTTTCCAAATAAATGTTGACCTCGTAGTTTTAGAAGCAGGAGTTAAACCAGCTGAAGATAATAAAAAATTATCTAGAATCCTACGTATACCATTAAGCCCAGAAGGATTTTTCATGGAATATCATCCTAAATTGAGACCCTCTGAAACATTTATACATGGAATTTTCTTAGCTGGATCATGCCAAGGACCCAAAGACATTGCTGACACAGTATCCCATGCAGGATTAGCAGCATCTAAAGCAGCCTCATTACTAATGGAAGACAAATTGGAAATTGAAGTTCAAGCTCCAAGGGTAGACAACAAAAAATGTATTCTCTGTGGATTATGCATATTAGCTTGCGAGCACAACGTAATTAAAATGACTAGAGAAGGAATTAAGATAATTGAAGAAGCATGTATGGGATGTCAAGCATGTATAGCCACATGCCCAACTGGAGCATTAATACCAACAGTAGAACTAAGCAATGAAGCAATATCTGAAATGATAAAAGCGATACTGGAAGAAAAAAAAGAATTCCCATTAATAATAATATTTGCATGTAAATGGTGTGGCTATGAAGCATTAGACTTTGCAGGAATAAACAGAATACCATATCCAACCGGAACCAGAGTTATAGAAGTAGTATGCTCAGCAAGAGTAAATCCAATACACATACTGGAAGCGCTTAAATATGGTGCAGATGGAGTCCTAGTAATAGGATGTAGAGAACAAGACTGTCACTATAGAACTGGAAGAAAAAGAGCAAATAGAAAAATAGAGACACTAAAAGAGGCACTAAAAATTATGAAAATAAATTCAGAACGAGTAAAGATTATAGGTGCAGCAGCTTCAGAGGGAGAAGAAGTAGCAAAAGAGATTATAAAATTTGTTGAGAAAATCAAGGAGATAGGCCCACTAGGAAGCGAATTAAAAGGGGATGTACATTGAACAGTGAGAAACCAACCCTACAATTAACATCCATAGACCATATAATGGAATATGAATGGAAAGCAGAAAAACTAATTAAAAAACTAAAATTTCACCAAGAAAAATGCAATGGATGCGGATTATGCATTAAAGTATGCCCATTAGAAGCAATAATGCTTGGGCCAATAAGAGAAGTAGCTTCAGGCGAAATGGAAGCTCCATTAATAATTATTGATGAAACAAAATGCATAGCATGCCCAATATGCTCAGCAATATGCCCTTTAAATGCATTAACATTAGAATTTGAGGGGAAACCAGAATATGTAAAGGTTAAAGGCGATATTCAAATAGATAAGGAGAAATGTATACCATGCCTCTTATGTGAAAAAATATGTCCAAAAGAAGCAATCGAAGCAAAAATAAGGGTACTTGAAAAGGAGGAATTAGTAAAATATGAAAGCGATGAAGTTTGGGCTAAAGGTGAAATAAGCATCAATGAAGAAAAATGCATATATTGCGGTCTATGCGAGCTACTTTGTAACGCAATAAAAATTGTTTGGACAGAACCAAAGCCACCACTATTTAAAGCCGGTCTAGGAATACTAATCGATGAAGAAAAATGCGATTACTGCAAGTTATGCGAAAAAATTTGCCCAGTAGAAGCAATAAAAGTTAAGTGTGAAGCTTCAGCTCCCAGAGAGATTTTAGAACCAAAAATAGAGGGAAAAATAACCATCAATGAAGAAAAATGCATATATTGTAGATTATGTGAAGAAGAGTGTCCAGTAGAAGCATTAAAAGTTGAAAGAGCAATAAGAGGTGAAATTAAGCTAGTAAACTTAGACAAATGTGACCCTTCTGGTTGTAAAAACTGTGTGAATATATGCCCCGCAAATTCCATTTATGTGCCCAAGAAAGGAAAAGGTATAGAAATTTCAGAGAAAAGCTGCATATACTGTGGAGCATGCCAAGAAGCATGCCCAGAAAATGTAATTTATATCACTATAAAAGAAATTAAAATAAAAGATATCGATAATTTATGGTCAAAATCGATAATCAAACATCTAAATAAGGTTATTGCAGAATATTCTCCACCACCACCCAAAGTATATGTAAGGAATATTAGACCGCCTCCAAGAATAATTGAAATTCCTCCACCAGCACCAGTTCCACCTAAACCGAAAGAATTTGAAGTTGCAAGAAAAATAATAGATGAACTTATAGCTAATTTGAAGTCTAGAAAGATGAGAGCATTAATAGAACTAGGAAGAATTGATAAATTGAAAGAAACTCTAATCTAAACTAAATTATCTATGAAAGTTGGAGGACAATTTGCTGGCTTAACTGTAACAGTAATTCTCCCATAAACCGGCTGACCCTCACTATTAATAATAGGAGGCAAAAGAGACATAGCCCATGGACTTGGAGGTAACACAATAAAACCCTTATTCAACTTCTCTAATTCGAAGACTCTTACTACCACTTTAACCCCGAGGAAGGATAGTTCAATGCAGTCTCCATCCTTAAGATTTAATTTTTTCATATCAAATGGAGATAAAAATGCCACGGCAGATGACTCAACATACTCTTTGCTACACGTACTAACTTGAGAAGCTAATTTTTGATTATGAAGCGGTAATATTAATAATTTCAAATTAATCATTAACTCACGCTTCTCCCTTACTTTCACCAAATATCTCTGGAATCCATATTTTCTCTAGAAACTTTTTAATACCAGCTGAATCTCTGGGACCAACAAATACTTTCCAATCTTTAAGCATATCTTCAAGTTCACCACTTAAACGTGCTGCATATCCAGGTAATATAATGCTATTATGCTTCACCTTTTCAGCTAAATTATATTCTTCAATTAATTCAACTATTTTGTCTGAAGTAAACTTCTTACCAGCTACAGCTGACTGAACACTTGTACCTTCAGTATCAATTACTAGTAGCCATGCATCAGTCTTTGCCTTCTCAACATCATCTTTAACTAGATAGTAGGTTAGAGCGAAATTACCTGTAACTAATAGCGGTGAATTTTCATTTGGTTTACCTATTTCATATAACCCTGGCTTAACTGAAGGTGGAACTCTTGGATCAGTATACACACAGTCGCGCCACACTATTGATGGTAGAATGGACCACACATCTATGCTATGCAATATTAGTATATCAGCATATCTAGCCATTAGACTACATGCTAGAACTGCCTCCATAAAGGCTTTTTCCTCAGGGGATTTTTCTCTAGCTAACCATGCTACCGCTGGAACACCTAATAAGGGATAACCTAAAGCTGAATCCCCTGCATTAATTGCAGCATATCTTAATGCAGTAAAAACACTAATCGTATCTATTATTGATGAATTGGTGTAAGTTCCAGGATCAAGAACTATTTCATCTTGATTATAGTGCTCCTTTATTGAAGTTGAGAGAGACTTTAACATCTCCAAGTTCCCTGGAGTCGAAATTACAAGTGGACACTCATACTTAATAGATAATGAAGCTACATCCTTCCAGTTTTTCTCATTGGCGGCATATATCAATGGTTTTCTATTTCTTGATACAATTAATGCTTCTTCAAGAATTTCAGGATCATAAGAGCACAAAATAAACGGCTTTTGTGTTAACTCCATAACTCTTGCTACAGTTTTAGCAAATTTCTCTGCAGAACCAGATACACATTTAATAGCAAAGCCATCAAGTCTTAACTCCCTACCAATTCGCACATACACGAAGTTGTCCACAAATTCAATTCTCTTCTTCAATTCTTCATTATTCATTTCATCATGTACATCAATTATTAAGGCTGTTTGAAAACGCCAAGTCCATTCATGACGATAAATTACGTCTTTACCACCAATTTTTATTTGAATCGGTGGAACGCCAAATGTCACTTCCTTAACTGCAGGTCTTAAAAGTTTTAATAGTTCCTTCAGCTTAGAAGCATACTTTTTCTCTTTAAAAAGAGGAGTACACTTCTCAATAGATACCTCCCGTTCAATTAATCTACTAGCAAAGGCCATGCAACTTTTTTCTCCACATTCACCACAATTAGTCTTGGGAAGAAATCTATAAACATGAAGAGGATTTAATCTCTTAGGCATTTCAATCACCTAAAAAATAGTTGTTATCCACTCCTCATAGGGTAATTCATGCAAAGGTTTACGGACAGCTTCTAATGCTTTAGCAAATGATTTAAGAGTCTGCATGGCTTTTGGATGAAGCATCATGAACAAATCAGTTCCTGCAAGCATTGCTATAATTGCAGTTATGGCCTCCCACAATGGGCCTCTAATAGATCTAGGTCCTAAATGTGGAGCCTTTGACGAAGCCTCTCTGGCAGCCCAGGCATTGGATGAAGCTGAGCACATAGGAACTTGAAGTACTTCCTCACCCATCAAAGCAGAAAGCCTAATTCTCTCCATAACACTAAATGAATACTCTATTCCATATCCTAAAGCACCAGTTGTTGGATCAAGAATTAAACGATCCTTAGGTAATCCGGCCTCTAAAGACTTCCTACATAAATCCTTAGCTTGATTAATGTCAATGAAAGCTAATGCTATTAAATCATGGCCAAAATCATTTATGGGTTTAACTGTTTTTTCAATATCCATATCCAAGGTAACTGAGTTAAAAACAACTCGCTCACCGGCAGTAATTTCTGCAAGTTTAGTAAACAATTCAACGTCTTTAATAGGATTGCCTGAACCACCAATTATCAATGGAACCTTAACTGCTTGTAAAACTTCCTCAACATTCTTAGCAGCTTCATTAATCGGAGTGTCTTCTATTCCAGGATCAGTACTTATTAAATGAAAAGAAATTAATTGTGCGCCATATTTTTCCACTGCCATTCTAGCCCATTCAGAAGGAATTTCAATTGCATCTCCATACATTTCTCTTACTGGTCTAGGAGCACGGGGCATATCGAAAACATCT
Source organism: Candidatus Culexmicrobium sp. (assembly GCF_058356305.1). Taxonomy (NCBI): domain Archaea; kingdom Thermoproteati; phylum Candidatus Culexarchaeota; class Candidatus Culexarchaeia; order Candidatus Culexarchaeles; family Candidatus Culexmicrobiaceae; genus Candidatus Culexmicrobium; species Candidatus Culexmicrobium sp. The sequence continues at coordinate 58,697 of NZ_JBTVBB010000004.1, read as the reverse complement.
AAGGATGTTGCAATAGGATTAGGCGGTATATCAGCGAATAGGAAGTATGGAGGAGTAGTGGCACCTCCAATTTTAACAGTATAGCTTCTGGTACCTCCCTCACTTTTAGTGGCTCCAATAACTACCTCAGCAATCTTACCAGTAAATTTAAGCTTAGGATACTTGAATGGGACTTTAATAAGTTCTATAACCTTGGGTTTCTCTATAGATGGAGGAGGTACTGGAGATAGCAATCTCAATCCAAATGGGGATGATTCAACTAGAAATTCTATTTTACCAGCACCAGTTAGAGGTTCTAAGGAAAGTTTAAAGTATCCAGGCATTTGTGGAGCTTGTGGAGGAATATAAGTTACCACTAGCTCATCAGCATCAATAATAACGTCTGTTAACTCCAATTCCTCTGCATCAGAAAGCAAATTTAACAGATCCTTCAGATATTTATTCTTATTCTGCCTGTTCATTCCTGACTCTCCGATGGCGTAATAATTAGCTTCTCAGCTTTAATTTCAACACCATTTAATTCAACAATATAATTCTGCTTCAATAAATTAGAAATTAATTGAATTAAAGAGTTAGCAAATTCTTCCTCTTGCTTTTCCTCATTAGTCAAGTTACTTCCCACCAGCTTTTTTGACTATCAATTTGTTTATCTTTATTCTGACACCCTTCAAAGTTATTTTGAAGCCAACTTGTGCAGGCATCATAGGCATTTGTACTGGTTGAGCGGGAACTTGTGGAATCCATTGAGGCATAGCTGGCATTTGTACTGGTTGTTGTGCCGGCACTTCTTCAGCTTCAGCCTCCATTTCAACGGCCTTTTCCATCTCTCTTATCTTAGATGCAAGTGGATGATTCTTTTCTAATAGAAATTTCTTAAGTTCTTCTGTATTGGTTGCATCTTCTTCAGTTGCAATTTTATCATGTAATTCAGGTGGAATTGCATCTTTTACTCTCTCTTTCAAGTCTTTTGGCATCCATACAATCCTATTCCATCCACCATCAGCATAGAAGAATTTTCTTGAACGCACCCATTCAATTCCAATTCCCAAGAAACCTTCAGATTGTTGGCCTCCTCCTGTCTGAGCTGCCATGGTAGAGAACGGTAAGCCATTTACAGAAGCTCCTCTAAAACCTCTATGGACAATTCCGATACCATCAACTTCAGGAATATAAAAGGCTATAGCTTCGAAGCATCCACATGAAGTGTGAGGATACTCAAACATACTGTAAAGGTAAACTCTAGTTACTTCTCCAAGCGACCTCTTAGATACCACTTCATTAATTCCACTCCATTCACCCTTAACTGGATCAATCAATTCGCCTTTAGGTATAGGGAAGTTTGGACCCTTTGGATCAATGTTAGCTGCTGCTCTAGCATCAAGCCATGTTAGAGCACCACAAAGCGATATTCTCTCTGGAGTAATAACACAGACATGTGTTGGTGCAAAGGACTGGCAAAGAACACATCCATAAAACATATCTACTTCTTCATCCTTTAAGCCTCTGACTCTAGCATCGCGTTCTTCATAAATTCTAAGCGCTTCTTCATATTTCTCTTTGATAAGTTCGGGTTCAGTTATAAAGGTTACCTGCATCTTCTCAATGTAAGGCATCTCTGATTTAAATAAGGTTATTAAGGCTTTCCCCCACCATGAAAATGAATTTAAACCTTTTTTAACTGATTTCTTAGCAATCCGAATCCAAATATCGTATCTTTGATTCAAATGCATAATTCCTTCAATATAATTGGTGTACATATGTATTCTACGTTCAATCACACCTTCCAAATCAGTGTCAAGTCTCTCTCCTGCTACATGAATAAGAATTGCAAAAGGATAAGAGGCCCCTTCCTTAAGGTCCATTAGATCAGGACCAATGATTTCCACCTTTCCATCTTCAACTTCCTCCATAGACTTTACACGTACAAGCTCAAACTTGTAGTCAACTTTAGGTCCCCCAAGTTCGACGTACATGTCCTTCCTTCTAACTCTTTGACCTTCAAATGCAGGACTTATTTCAATAGGGAAACCTTCAAAAGCCGACATTTCCTTTTCACTCCTTCTCCTTTCTTAAAACCTCAAGGATCGTATTAAGATTTTCTACCCATTTATTGTGGGGGAGATTTGGAAAAGCCCATGACGCATTTGGATGATAATATCTATCTAAAGACATGGTCTTTAAGTGAAGTGCAAAGTTTTTTAATGTTGATAGCAACTGTGATTGAAGTTGATAGGTGATTCCAATGAAAATTACTAGGTCATGCGGATTTGAACCATTAACACTCCACTGAGAATCTCTGAGACGATCAGTTATCTCCACAGATCCTAAAACTAAGGTAGGCTTAAAATTCCTTTCAAGAAAGGCTTTGAGAGTATTTGCAGTTGCAACAATAGGGGCATTAGCCAACTTTGAAAGTTCAATTGAGAAATCTAAAAGACATTTATCTTCTGAAAGTTTAATTTTCAAAGCATCTGCTCCCACTATAATTAATGGCTTCTTAGAAGCTTTGATAAGTCTTCCAGCAACCTCGCCATTCAGCTTTAAAGCAGTTTTAGGTCCAGGCACATTACCAAATTGCCAAGGAATTACACTCAAAATCTTCACCTCCTACTTACGCTTCCTAACTAAACGCTTTAACAACGTTGGATCTACTACTGGTCTCTCCCACGGCTTCCAACCAACTTTCTTTAAGTAATCAATAATTTCAAATTTGTAAGTTATTGGTATGTCAGCCTCTGTCCTAATGAACATATGTAGATCGTCAGGTAAAATACCGTAGAACTTTTTATACAATCCTACATAGTGGGTAAGTTTTATCATTCTACCCTTAGTTGTATCATTAGGCCTAATACATAGCTTAGCTGCCATCACCATTGCTTCCTCCTTAGTTTCAGCAACATAGACTAAATGTTCTGGTGCAGGCCCAACCCACACTCTTTCACCAGTCCTAGCATCATACACAGTGAAGGCTTCATGATCCTCCTTCCGCCCTAAGTATAGACGCCTATACTTTGCCCCCTGTGGACCTATAATAACAGGTACACCAAGTCTATTAAAACCTGTAGCTATAGAAGCAGCCTTTTGTGAATATGCACCCCACGCAACCCCACAAGCTCCAACTCTATTTAACACGTAATCAGCAATCTCCTCAAAATTAGCTCTCAAATTTCTCCTAGCGAATATATTTGCAATTTTGATTGCCGCCCCAGCTATATGTGAATTAGCTACACATGAACCAACATTTACAAGTCCACCTGCTTCAAAGGCGCCAGAATACTCCTCATATAGTGTAGTGCCCTCTTCAGTGCGATATTCAGCAATACTCATTGCAGCACAGCCTGAAGTAACAACAATAAATCTCCTTCTTAGAAACTCCTCAGCCATCATCGCAACTTCTCTTCCACCATTAGGATAATTGGCACAACCAACAAAGGCAATTACACCTGGAATTTCACCTAGAACAATAGGTGAGCCAACCTCTCTGATCTCAGTATCCTTTATTGGACCCCTCCCTGCCCTCACCAAATATTTTTCAGTTTTAATCTTATGTTCAGCAGCACCAGTAATCAAACTTAATATAGGAATTTTCCTTAGACACGCACTTTCACATCTACCGCAACCCAAACATACCTCATGAAGTATAACAAGTTTACTTAAATCACCCTTCTTTGCGAAAGTCACAGCTTCATCTACAGGTAAATCTATTGGACAATTCCTTCTACAATTACCACAATTCACACATTTAGAGGCAATTTCAATTAGCTCCCTCTTATCAGGTATAACCTTAAACTTTTTCCTTAGTGGAGCAATTCTAAGAGCAGTTAAAGCAGCTACAGCTGCAGCTTTCTCTAAATCAAGAATTGCTACTCCAGGCACTTTACCAGAAACCAACATATTCACTATTTCATCAACCGGCTTGTCAGAAACATTCTCAAGTCCACGTAACGCTTTATTCGAAACAGTAATCAATGGTGTATTAACCCTTTGTGCTTCATGTAGAACAGAAGTGTGAATACACTGCTCATCAGTAATAATGACATCAGCAGCACCAGACCTTATAAAGCGAAGTTGATAAGATATAGGACCAACAATCTTAGCAGTTTTTCTATATCTAGCCATATCATGAGCAGTACAGCATAAACCTACAACTTCAATCATTTCACCAGGAGAACCAAGACCACTCTTCTCCAGAAAATCCATTAAATCTATTGAACCAGAAACATTGTGCCCTATGCAGAGAATGACAGGCTTCGATATATCTACACATCCTAATCCAAGCTCTACTAATGGTGCTTCTGGGTCTCCCTTGGGAAAACCAAATGTAATTACTTGAGCAACATCTGCTATCTCCATAGCAACGTGATCTAGCATTCCTAAGTGTAAAGCTTTAGACTCAAAGTCAAGATAACTACTCTCTTGACCAGTATGAGCAGCTGCAATTGTCTGAACAATTTGCTCCTCAACATAACTTAATGCAAAAGCCAAGTCTGCAAGGGTTTTTGGTTTAATTCCTACAATGAGACGTGTAATTGGCATCTCAACATGTATTTCAGAACCTAAATTTATTGGCCAATCCTCACCATAGCGTTCAATTAAGTGATCAACTAACTCTCTTGCATGACTAGTATGTGTGGAAACTCCAATAGCACATGCAAGCAAAACTATTCTTCCTTGTTGAGTATCAAGAGTTAAACCGCAGGATCCCTTCTTACCAGCAGTTAAATCACATTTACCATAAGTGCAGAGACAGCACAAATCGCAAAATGGCATATAAAATGGCTTGTATCTCTTTAAGAGCTTCATATCCCAAGAACGTAGCGTTTCAATTTTAGGCATTGGAGTAGGACCCATTGGCTCCCATTCCTCTTCAATTGCCAGTCTTCCAATGGCCACCTCAACATCTTCAAGTGATACGTCAGTTGACTTAATTTTCTTAAATGTAAATCTTAAAGGACCTTTCTCAACCATAATCCCACACAACGTCAAGCATTATTGCTTCCGATATTCTTTAACTACAATACATTTAAGAGTTGTGCGTTAGATATTTCGACCATAAACTTTCTATTATTCGTTAAAAAACGAAATTAAACTGTTGATTTAATAATAGGATATAGCCGTGAAATAATATCCCCAACAGATTTTACAGCCAAAGAATCATCCGGCAAATTAATCAACGGCTCCCCCCTAAAGTCATAATCAATAACAACTGGGTCTTCTGGAATAGAGCCAATAATCTTAAAACCTCTACGTAAAAGCTCTTCTAAAACTCTTGGAAGGAAATTCTTCTTAACTCTATTTATCACAACATAAATATCCTTTACCATTAATTCAAGATTCCTCGTCAACTCTCTAATTCTCTCAGCAGTAATTATACTCCTCACACTTGAATCGACAACAATCAACATTACATCGACATTCTTTGTAGTCCTCCTACTCAAGTGTTCAAGTCCAGCTTCACAGTCAATAACTACAAAATTATAATTTTTAATAAGCTTGTCTAATGCATGCCTTAATAAATGGTTAACGTAACAATAGCAACCAGGACCTTCTGGCCTACCCATAGCTATGAAATCAAAATTATCTAACTCCACCAGAACCTCCTCATACAGCATGCTCTCAAAATATAAATCCTTGGCACCGTCGGACAATTCTGGAGGATTAATGAATTCCTCCCTTAAATCTCCCAAAGTCTTCTCAAACGAAACACCAAGAGCTTTATTTAAATTGGTATTTGAATCAGCATCAACAACAAGGATAGAGGCATTATCAAACAATCTAATCAGATGCTTTACAATTAAAGTAGCAAGTAAAGTCTTACCTGTACCACCTTTTCCAGTGACAGTTATAATAAAAGTCATTTTAACACCTAAAAATCAATAAAAAACAAGCGTTATAAAGATTGCTTAAAATTACTTTAAAATCAAGAAGTCATAAACTGAGTCACCTAAATACAGCCTATGATATGTAAATCCATCCTTGCATACAACACGTTCAATCTTACCCTCAGCAATAACCCATTCACCTTTAAATGCACATTCACAAAACCTACCTCTCAAGGAGTAAATTTCAATCAAATTAGAAACATGTCTTCCATTTATGAAATATACATCATCTATCAAATATTTACATGGAGTAAAAATAGCTTCAGAACTGTTAATAATTCTAGCTTTAATCCTACATCGACCTATAGGGAAAAAGGTTTTGTCACCATATTTTTCATCTAGTTCATCTACGTCCCTAACCAATCGAATATAAAAATGTGTTTCATTAACGAATCCTTGCAAAACTTTTCGCGACTCAACTCTAATGAAATCATTAAAAGAGATTCTTGTATCTCTAAATCTAAAATTATAAAGGGCTTGCAATCCATTTAAGTTATATCTTCTAGCAAATAGAGATTTTCCTAAGGATTCCTTTAATGCATCATAAATTTGATAACAATTACTTCTTCCATGAACTATAACATCAATATCTGATGAACTTCTATGAAGTTTCACTAGAAGGGAACCAGTAGCACCAATTTTAGTAATAGGTACACTTGATATATCACTCAAAAACTCTATAAATGATAAAGCTAGAGATTCGAGATTATCTAGGCTATCTTTATTTTTGATCATTTGCAATGTTCTATTGAGAGGATCATAATACTTCCTTATTTTATTAACTGGAACAGCTTCAATCTCCCTATTAAAAACAGGATCAAAATAAATATACTCTGGAAAAGAAGACTTAACGAAGGAATCACGTTCATGCAGAGAATATATCTTTCGAAATTTCAAGTTGCCTCTAACTCGATCACCATTAACATCAGGTATAAATCTAACATAAGCAACAATTCTCTCTGGCGGGTGGAGAAAACCCTTAACATCAAAGATTAAATTATCTATAGATTCAATGAAATCTCCTTCAATGGGATATCTATTCAAAGTCATTCTCTCTACACCCTAAAACTAGGAAGCTAAAAGACATTTATAAACTAAAGCCCATAACCTTTATATCTGAAACATACATAGCTACATTAAAATGTAATAGACTACAGTTAATGGGATTGAAAAGGAGGAAAAGAAAGTGAAAATATCAACTAAAAATCTTTCATTAACAGCAGTCTTCGCCGGTCTATATGTTGCGCTCTCAGCTCTACCAGGAGTACCAATAATTGGTGGTGTAGGTAAAATAGATATAGTCTTAGCTGCATTAGGCCCAGTTTATGGAATAATTCTTGGACCATGGCTAGGAGGATTATCAGCATTTCTAGGCGCCATACTCGCTTGGTTCCTTCCACCAGGAACTCCGGGACTAGTAGGCCTCATCATGACACCTTGCCCATTAATAGGAGCACTTACGGCAGGAGGACTTTCATCTCAAATATTTAATAGGAGGACATGGATACTCTCCCTAATAATAATGGGAAGCCTAGTTTTAGGATGGTATATGACTTGGGTAGGCATGTCAGCTCCACTATATCCAATAATGCACATTATAGCACTAATAATAATCCTTATATTTCAGTGGAGAATATCAGATTTCATATGGTCTGGAAGTAAAATAAGAAATATGATTGGAGTAGCACTAGCAAGCTATGTTGGAATAATGTCAGATCACATGACTGGCAACCTAATATTCATCAACACATTGGGAATAGTTTTTCCATGGGGAGCTATTGAAAAATGGCTTGCAAGTTTAGGCTTACCAGACATCCCAGCCCTATTTATGTATATGCTACCTGTATCAGCATCTGAAAGAGCAACAATGTTAATAGCTGCAACAATTATAGGTTCAGGATTGACATTAGTCTTAAGAAAATCAGGGTTGATAGAAATTCCATAAGCTTCATCTTATTTATTTTAAATTCTACGAGGAGACAGAAACATAGAATATGAAGCTAACTTAATATTTACACTCCAATATAACTTTTATGTAAGTGGGAAAAATGGGCGAGAAAGAAATGAAAGTATGGCCCTGGATAATTCCACTCCCAATAGAAGACAAGTACCACTATAAGGTCTTATTATCAATTTTCAGCTCAAAAATCTCTGTTGACATATTAAGAAACATTAAGTTAAGTGAAAAAACATATCAATCAGAATTAATTAGAAAACTACCCTACTCAAATAAGACAATACTAGCAAAATTAAAAGAATTTGTAAACTCAAATATACTAGAACAAGGATTCGAGAAATGTGTCAGGGGGAAAAGAAGTTTCTGGGTAAAATGGTATAAACCTTCAACACTAGGCAGATGGGTTATAACCTTTCTAACATCACCCAAGGAAATGCAAATTGAAGAAATAAAAGAAACATTTAAACAACTCTTCAAGATGTACATTGAGAGCATAGCTAAATTCTGTATACAACATAACATAAACCTAACAGAATACTATCAAATATTAGAAGAAGAATACATTTCAGAGTATCTGAGAAGTTTAAGATGGATTGATGATAAAATAGAGGTTTCAGTTTTCGGCTCAGCAGCACTCGACATGATTGTAAACTATGATAGAATACCTAGATTTGATGAGACAATATTAGCAAAAAACATTGTTACAAGTGCAGGGGGATCAGCAGCAAATGTAGCAGTAGGATTATCTAGATTAGGGATAAAGACGGCATTCATAGGTAGAATAGGCACCGATGAAGCAAGTAGACTAATATTAACAAAACTATTCCAAGAAGGAGTAAATGTCTCTCGAATAAAAATTATTAGAGAAGCAAAACTTCCTAAAACCATAATACTTGTAGAAAGTGGAGAAAAAAGAATAATAACAATAGCAGATGAAAAAACACTATCATTATCATCACCAGATGAAGTAGCATGGGACTACATAGACATTAGCAAAGTCGTATATATAGGAGAGGTCTATGTTGAAGTAGCATCTACAATAGCCTCATATGCTAAGTCTAAAGGAAAAATTGTAATATATAGGATGCTAACTCCCTTCGCTGAAATGGGACTAGAAAAACTACGGGGAATAATATCCAATACAACATACATGATAACAAATGAAGTAGGATGGAAAAAACTGATAAGAAAAACTAGCCTCGAAAAACCTTCAGACCTATTAAATCTAGGTATAAATAGTATTATTATCACAAGAGGTAGAAAAGGAGCAGTAGCGTATACTAAAGACAAAAAAATCATAATTCCCCCATACAAAGTAGAAGCAGTAGATAGTACAGGTGCAGGTGACGCATTCTCAGCAGGATTTATCTGGGCCATACTGAATGGATATGACATAGAGAAGGCAGCCAAAATTGCCAATATTCTAGCAGCAATATCAACAACAAAAATTGGTGCACAAAACAGCATGCCAAGATTAAAAGATATAATAAAAATAATTTACAACAAATTAAAATGACTATTTAACGTCCATAATAAATTAACTGTGAGATTTCATTTTAAGAGAAAGTATACATCCAGTAACATAAATTATAAAGACAAATATCAATAGAAACTCATAGCCAAGAAAATCTATAATTAAACCACCAACAGCAGAACCTAGAGAAGCCCCAATAAAACCAGTAGTATTACCAATACCTAAAGACAAACCTCTAACCTCACTTGGCGAAAATTCAATAGTATAAGTTATTATTGGTGCAGCTCCAGCTACACTAATGAAACCGAAAACAGCTACGGGGAATATAATTAAACTTTTCTGTGAAAAGTGAATTAAAGGAATTATAAATAGAGCAATAAATAAAGTCAAAATAAATGAACGCTTATAACCTATTTTATCCGTTAAAAATCCACCAATAACTTGCCCAAAAAAACCAATGCCAGAAGAAATAGAAGTAATCATAGCTGCCTCCCCAATACTCAACCCCTTCCGAGAAATAAGATATAAAGGTAGAAAAGTACTCAAGCACATAGAAGCCATAAGCATCAAAAAAGGTAAAACATAAGCGAGAAATAAAGTATCCCAAGCCGATTTAATTTGAGAAAGAGAACCTAAACCAGAACTACTCCTTCTAGGCTCTCTAACAAGTAAGAAAAAAAGTATTGCCAGAAACATTCCTGGAAAAGCAGTTACTAGAAAAGCAGTTCTCCAACCAAAATGAAAAGCTGTTATAACACCTATTATTGGTGCTAAAGCTGATCCAAGCCGTGAACCAGACATGAAAAATCCAATTGCCTTCCCTCTCAACCTTGGCTCAAATACATCAGATATCATCGATATCATCGGAGAATAAAAAATACTTGCCACAAATCCAAAGAAGACTCTAGCAAATAAGAGATGAAAATATGTTGTAGCTATTCCAGTAAGTAAAGCCGATAATGAGGAAAGGAGAATACAAAGAAAGACTATGTTTTTCCTATTAAATTTATCACTCAAGAAGCCAGCAGGAATCTGCATTGAAGCATAAGCCATAAAGAAAGCTGACATTAACATACCTGCTTCAAAACTACTTAGCATTAACTCTTCAGCAATTATTGGCAAAATGGGAGGAACTATCATCCTATAAATATAGTTTAGAGTCCACCCCAGAAAACCTAAAAATAGAAATATAAAACTCCTTTTCATCAAAAACCGCCATTTACAATGTAGTTTCAACTATCATTAATGTTGTTCTGAATAATGAATGAGAAAGTAGGTTACTCGGATACCAATTTTACAGCTTCAGTTGTATAGAGTTTATATTTGCCTAGCTTGCCACCGTAATTAGCTGCAGTGATTTTCTTCACACCTTTAACAGTTGTAGCAGCCGTTATTGCTACACCCATAGCTTTCAATACTTTTTTAGCATCTAATCCATTAATTACAATTTCATATACACAGTTTACTTCGGGGGGAACCTGTGTATCTGGGATCTTATCTTTGAGCACTGGACAGAACAAATGATTTGTTGTAGCCTTTAGTTTAGGATACTTCATGGAGCCAACCTTAGAACCAGAACGAACAATACCTCCTGGGAAAGGCATAATGACACCCTTAACTTTTCTCTTAATGTTTTCAACAGCTTTCTCAGCGGCCTTTAGTCCTGCTTCAAGATTTTCAGCTAAAATTAGTAAATTCCCACCAGCTACAGCCTTAATTACTCCAATACGCTCCTCAATGAGAAACTCGCCTTCCATGACAGGTATACGCCACATAGTTTTGCCATAAATCTGATCTTTAAATTCAAATCCATCTCCAAATTTAGATAGAGGCCCACCAATATTCATTAACCGTTTAGCTCTAGGCAAACCATTAAATACTGCTGTTGTAGGACAAGTTAAAACACATTGACCAATTCTACTTAGAACTTGAAATTTTAATTCAGGAATAGATCGATGATATATTTGTATTAGAGATCCAGGACGATTATCAGGGGTTTCATCTGGAGGAACTAATCCCTCAATGCCAGCTTCAGCAGGAGCTGCTATAATTGAACTTGCAAATCCAGTTGCAACTTGAGCTGCAGTTAAAGCCCATTTCTCATTAATTGCAGTGATCAGTATTCTGGTAGCATACATTGGAAAAGCCTCAGCAAAAGTTTCCTCAACCTCAACACCATTCACAATCAAGTAAATACACCTCCACCGCGATATAATTTCAAGAAACTTTCATATTTATACGCTTCACTCGATAATACTAAAGCTTAAATCAATCATATAGGTAATAATGCAATGCGGAGGGTTTAACTTGGAAAATGTGGTTGTGAAGATATGTATAATAAAAGTTGGATGCATTGGAAGTGGACCATTAATAGAATACTTACTAGATGAGAGAGCTGACAGGAAAGATATAGATGTCCGAGTTTTCGGCAGCGGTTCAAAGCTTGATGAAATTAGGTCGGAAGACATAGCTAAAAGAGCCTTAGAATTTGATGCTGATCTCATAATCATAGTTTCACCTAATGCAGCTTTACCTGGTCCAACAAAAGTAATAGATTTAGCTGTAAAGAAGGCGCGACCTGTAATCGTTATAGCAGACGCCCCAACCAAGAAAGTTGCAGACAAGCTCAAAGAGAAGAATGTAGGCTACATTATTGTGGAAGCAGATTCAATGCTTGGAGCTAGAAGGGAATTTCTTGATCCTATTGAAATGGCAGTCTATAATGCAGATTTAATTAAAGTTCTAGCTATAACTGGAGCATATCATATAATCTATGAAGCAATTGACAAGGTTATAGAGGCTATAAAAAGAAATGAAAAACCAGAATTACCATTCATTGTAGTTAAAAGGGAAAATGCAGTAAAAGCAGCAAACTTTAACAATCCATATGCCAAAGCAAAAGCAATGGCCGCCTTTGAAATATCAAAACGTGTTGCTAACTTAACAACAGAAGCATGCTTCAAAATAAAGGAATGGGAGAAATATACACTCCTTTGTGCCGCAGCACACGAAATGATGAGATATGCAGCTAAGCTTGCAGATGAAGCTAGAGAAATTGAAAAACATGGAGACTACCTTGTAAGAAAACCACACTACAAAGATGGCACCATACTGAGAAAAGAAAAGCTCATTGAAAAACCAGGAGGTAAAAAAGCATCATGACTTCATCGAAAATAAATGTCACACTCATAACTGGAAGAAGTTTAGATCAAGGAGTAACACTTGACATCGGTAAAATAACTAGAGAATATTTCAAAAAAGTAGCTATAATTGAATTAGATGAAGAAGATATGGAGAAACTTGGTATATCTAACGGTGAAGCTGTAGAAGTGAAAACAGGCTTCGGTAGTGTAATAGCATTTGCAGTCAAGTCAAGATATAAGCATCAAGGAGTAGCGTTTATGCCTATGGGGCCATGGGCAAACATAGTATGTGATTATAATACATATGGCTCAGGAATGCCAACTTTTAAGGGAGTAGATGCAGAAGTAACAGTTACTGAGAAAAAACCATTACTTATAACTGAACTAATAGAAAAATACTATGAAGTAAAACCATTAAGCATAATACAAGATAAAGTGGAAACCGAAAAAGAGGGAGCAGAAAAGATCTATGAGGCAGTTGTATGTACATTTTGTGGATGCCTATGCGATGACCTCCAAGTCAGAGTCAAAGGTAATAGGATAGTTGAAGTGAAGAGGGCATGTCAATTAGGTAAATCAAAGATATTACATAGACTTGAAAATAGAATATTAACCCCCCTAATCAGAGAAGAAGGAAAATATATCAAAATAAACTATGAAACAGCAATAAGAAAAACTGCAGAAATACTGGTGGAGGCATCTTACCCCTTACTTTATGGTTGGAGCTCAACTTCAACTGAAGCCATTAGATTAGGAATTGAATTAGCAGAACTTGTAGGAGCAGCTTTCGATAATACAAGTGTGATGTGCCATGGACCGACAATTCTAGGGGTTCAGGAGGTAGGAACCGTATCCGCCACATTGGGACAAATTAGAAACTATGCAGACCTAATAATTTACTGGGGCTGTAATCCAGTTTTCGCTCATCCTAGACATCTAGCAAGATATAGTGCGATGGCTAAAGGAACGTACATAAAATCAAGAAGAGATAGAAGAATAGTTGTAATAGATGTAAGGGAAACGCCAACAGCGAAAATAGCAGACTTATTCATAAAAATCAAGCCAAACTCAGATTATGAACTAATAAAAGCATTAAGGATGATTGTAAACGATCTAGATGTAGAAGTAGATGATGTAGGAGGAGTATCATTAGAGAAAATTTATGAACTCGCAGATATGATGAAATCAGCAAAATTTGGGGCAATACTATTCGGATTAGGAGTTACAATGACGAGGGGTAAGGGCAGAAATATTGAAGAGGTAATAAAATTAGTTCAAGATTTAAATGAGTGGACCAAGTTCGTACTTTTACCCATGAGGGGCCACTATAATGTTGTAGGAGCAAATATGGCATCACTATGGTTAACAGGCTTTCCATACGCATTAGATTTTATGAGAGGATATCCAAGACACAATCCAGGAGTAACCTCAGCGACAGAGCTACTAATCAACGGAGACGTAGATGCAGCATTAATAGTTGCCTCAGACCCAGTAGCGCATTTCCCAGCAATAGCAGTCAAAAACTTAACAAAAATACCAGTTATAACAATAGATCCAAAATGGAATATGACATGCTTAATATCCAAAATAATAATTCCATCAGCATATGCTGGAATAGAATGTGAAGGATCAGCATATAGAATGGACAAAGTAGTTTTACATTTAAAGAAAATTGTAGAGCCTCCAAGAGGAATACTTAGCGATGAAGCAATTTTGAAGAGAATAATAAAAGAAGTGAAAAATCTTAGGAGGCTATAACCGTGGAAATATTAATTAAAAATGGATATGTTTATGACCCTCTAAACAACATTAACGGAGAAAAAATGGATATCGCAATAAAGGATGGCAAAATAGTGTCTCCAAGTGCCATAGATGAAACAGAAGCAAAAATTATCAATGCATCTGGAAAAACGGTGATGCCAGGTGGAATAGATCTCCATACACATATAGCTGGAACAAAAGTTAATCTAGGAAGACTGATGACTCCAGAAGAACATCATAAATTCTACTTTGAAGCAATCCCTGGAATAAGGAGATCAGGAACAGGAATTACGACACCATCAACAACAATAACAGGATATCAATATGTCATAATGGGATGGACCACTGCTATTGAACCAGCTGCACCACCATTAAAAATCAGACACACACACGAAGAGTTAGATGACATACCGATACTAGATAAAGCATGCTTCGTTCTCCTCGACTCAAACAGAATATTGCTAGAATTCTTAGAGAAAGGAGATTTAGAAAAGGCCACAGCATTTATAGCATGGATTTTAAAGGCAACTAAAAGCTATGCAGTCAAATTAGTTGATCCAGGATGTGCAGTTCTTTGGAGTCTAGGTAAAGGATATGGACTAGACATTGATGACCAAATAACACCATATAATTTAACACCAAGAGAAGTCGTAGAGAAACTATGTAAAATAAATCAAACACTAAAACTACCCCACCCAATACATGTCCACTGCAATAGACTAGGAATTCCAGGAAACTATGAAATAACCCTTGAAACTATGAAAACAGTGGCGAAATATGCTGGGGACAATAAAATTAACATACACATAACACATGTACAATTCAATAGTTATGGTGGGATAAATTGGAGCACACTCAAAACAAGATCAGAAAAAATAGCAAAATACGTCAACTCAGTAAGCCATGTAAGTATTGACACTGGACAAATAATGTTCGGAAATGCTACAACAATGACTGCAGACGCTCCCTTTGAACATGCATTATATCATATAACTAAATGGAAATGGGGTGGATCTGAAGTTGAAAATGAGGCAGCAGCAGGAGTTGTACCAATAAGATATCGGAAAGGTAATTTCGTTCATGCATTACAATGGTGCATTGGATTAGAACTTGCATTATTAATTAAAGATCCATGGAGAGTAATAATGACTACAGATCACCCGAATGGTGCACCATTCATTAACTATCCAACAGTAATAACATGGCTAATGAGTAAAAATGCTAGAGAAAAAATAATAGAAAAAATAAATAAAAGGGCAGCAAGAGAAGCAATTCTACCAGCAATTGACCGTGAATATACATTATATGAGATAGCCATAATCACAAGAGCAGCACCAGCAAAACTATTAGGGATACATTACTTCAAAGGACATCTAGGAATAGGTGCAGATGCAGATATTGCAATATATGATTTAAATCCAAAGGAAATTAATTTCTCAAAGGACTATGAAAGCGTAGAGAAGTTGTTCCAAAGAGCATTATACACAATAAAAAATGGTGAAATAATAGCTAGAAATGGAGAGATATTAACGCATAACTATGGAAAAACATACTATGTCAACGTGAAAGTGAAAGAAGATCTAATGAAAAATACACTTGAAGAAGTAAAAAGCAGATTCAGTGAAATATACACCATTAGCTTTGAAAACTATGAAATACATGATCATGAATTAAGAAACCCCTATCCAATTAGATTGGAGGTCTAAATATGGAGCAAGTTAAAGAAATATTTGAAGTTATAATCACCCCTAAAAAAGAATTTAAAGTACCAGTTGAGTTAGACTCGATAAAACCAGAGAATATTGCCGGGAAAAAAATTAAAGACATAATGAAACTCATAGTTTTCGAAGGTAAAAGAAAGAGAACACTTGGAGAACTCTTTAGCATCCATGGAAAAACATCAGGCAACCCAGAAAAAATTAGAATTATAATTGAAGAATCATCACCTAAACTATGGAGAATAGGTGAAGAAATGCAATTTGGAGAAATAGTAGTAAATGGAGATGCAGGCCACTATATAGGTGCAAAAATGAAAGGTGGAAAAATCATTATAAAGGGAAATGTAGGCTCATGGGTTGGAATGGAAATGGAAAGCGGAATTATAGAGGTTCATGGAAGTGCAGGTAACTATGTTGGAGGAAGACTACGAGGAAAAAGACTAGAACGTGGAATGAAAGGTGGGATGATAATAATACATGGCGACTGTGGAGTAGAAGCTGGAAGAGGCATGAGAAAAGGAACAATAATAATTGACGGAAATTGCCTAGAATATCCAGGAGCTGACATGCAGGGCGGAAGTATACTCATTAGAGGAAATTGTGTTGGACGAGCTGGAGCGAATATGACTGGAGGAAAAATAGTGATATGCGGAAAGGTAGACAGCATACTTCCGTCATTCTACCTAGAGGACATAGTTGACAGAGTTAAAGTTAAAAAAGAGAAGATTAAAGAACAATTCTACCTGTTCATTGGAGACTACTCAGCCAGCAGAAAAGCCAATGGTAGACTCTATATATCTAAAGCCAATAATCTTCAATTAGAAAAATTAGTAGAAAAACTGGGGTTGAGAGAAGAATGATTAGTGTTAATGAAAAAGCATTAAAAATTGTTGACAAAATGATAAGTAAAAGTGATGAATTAAACGTTAACATTATTGAAGATGAAACTGGAGCTACAATAATTGATTGCGGAGTAAAAGTTAAGGGTGGCTTTCTTGCAGGGATATATGCATCGAAAATATGCTTAGGAGGATTAGCAGAAGTAACTCTAACACATTCATTTTATAATGGAATAATGCTACCCGCAGTCAATGTATACACAGACTATCCAGTAATAGCTTGCATGGCCTCGCAATATGCAGGTTGGGCAATAAAAGCAGGAAAATATTTTGCAATGGGATCAGGCCCAGCAAGAGCATTATCCAAAAAGCCGAAGAAACTATATGAAGAAATAGGATATGAAGACACCTCTACCGAAGCAGTAATAGTTCTCGAAACTTCAAAACTACCTACAAAAGAAGCAATAGAACTAATAGCACAAAAATGTGGCATAGAAATAAAAAACCTATACATTGTAGTCACACCTACAAACAGTATAGCTGGATCAGTTCAAATAAGCGCGAGAATCGTCGAAACAGGAATTCATAAACTTCATGAATTAAAATTTGATATAAAAAAGATACTAAATGGTTCAGGAATTGCACCCATAGCACCAATACATCCAGACGCCACAATAATGATGGGAAGAACAAATGACATGATACTATATGGAGGAGAAGCAACCTACCTCGTAGATTATGAAGATGAAGAAGAATTGAAAAACTTTATTTCTAAAGCACCATCATGTGTATCAAAGGATTATGGCAAACCATTCTACGAAATATTCAAAAGCTACGACTATGACTTCTATAAAATTGACCCAGCACTCTTCGCTCCTGCAGCTATATCGATGACAAGTAGAAAAACAGGGAAAACATATAAAAGTGGATTTATAAATTGCGACGTAATAATACGGTCAATTGAATTTGAAGTAGTAAAATAGTTGACAAAAATGAAAAGACAATTCAGAGACAAGGATTTCATTGAAACAAAAGAAAATATGCTTTTTTGCGTCATAGGTAATATTCACCCTAAGAACAGAGTTATCTCATACCTAAAATACATACCATGGAACAACGTAAAGGCAGCCAGACTAGGATGGAAAAGAAACAAAATTGAATATGGTAGAATATTACCATACTATAGTGCCCAGGGAGTATTACAAGTTCAGCAATACTTGAAAAATAATTTCCCCAACTATGTCTACTTCGATCCATACCTAAACATAGAAATAACGGGCATACCATATGAAGACATAAGAAGCCATTATAAACCTGAGGAAAGGTTAAAGGAAATCATGAAAAGCCCACAAGATCCATTAGAAGAAAAAGTGAAAGAAATGATTTCAATAATCTCAAAGAAAACCAAAACCTCTATCAATTTTTTCGGCATTACAGGTTCAATTTTAGTTAAGATACACAACCCAAAAATTTCAGATATAGACATAACTATATATGGACTAAAAAACTCACTGAAAGTAAGAGAAATTATAAACTCACTATTCAATGAAGAAGAAGACTTCAGAAAATTGAATAAAGAAGAACTTAAAAAACATGCAAAAAACATCTCCAGAATACATGAATTATCATACGAAGAATCACTGAAACTTTTAAAGGAAAGATGGAATATCGGAAAATATAAGGAAACATTCTTCTCAATCCACCCAGTTAAGTTAGAAGAAGAAGTAAAAGAGAGACATGAAGACAAGAAATTTAAATCAAAAGGCATCATCGAAATAAAATGCAAAATAATTGACTCAACTGAAGCAATCTTCTATCCATGCAAATATATCATAAGTAAAGTAGAAGTCATAAAAGGACCAGTAGTTAACAATATAAGAGAAGTCGTAAGTTACGAAGGAATTTTCTGTGATATAGCCAAGACAAATGAGGAAATCATAGTAAAAGGTAAATTAGAAGAAGTCTATGACAAAAGAAAAAATGAGAATTACTATAGAATACAGATAGGCTCCTTTGAAGCAAAAGGCAAAAATTACATAAAGCCAATGAGATGGTTTAAAAACTAACAGAACATTAAAACGTAGAGACAAATAAAATTTACTTGAAATGATAATTGGAATATTAACCAGGAAACCAAAGTCATGGTACTCAGTTCAGCTTAAAGAGGCAATTGAAAATAAGGGTCATAAAGCTCAATTTTTCACCCTCTCAAAAATGATTGCACGTATAGGTTATAGACCATACATTGAGCAATCTGGAATAGATCTTCTAGAAGCAATCTCTGCACTCATAGTTAGACCAATAGGAAGAGGAACACTCGACCAGTGCATATTTAGACTTGACATACTTAACAAGTTAGTGAGGAAAGGCTTACCAGTTATTAACAATCCAAAGGCCATAGAAACATGTCTAGACAAGTATCAAACATTAATACTCCTAGAAGAAAAGAATTTACCAGTACCAAAAACAGCAATAACAGAGAATATTGAAGACGCCATGAAAGCATTCTATGAATTAGGAGAGGACATAGTAGTTAAACCATTATTTGGTGCAAGAGGTATAGGAATTACAAGAATCACCGACCCAGACATTGCAATTAGAGTCTTTAGAACAATTAATCTCATAGGAGAGGTAATCTATATTCAAGAATTCATAACACATGGTACAAGGGATATAAGAGCCTTCGTAATTGGAAATAGAGTAATAGCATCCATGTACAGAGAATCAAACTCATGGAAAACAAATATAGCTCAAGGAGCAAAACCAAAACCATTAAAATTATCTCCAGAATTAGAAGAATTAGCTGTAAAAGCTACAAAGGCAACTGGATGTGAAATTGCAGGAGTAGACATTCTAGAAAGCCCTAAAGGATACTATATCACAGAAATTAATAGTCAACCAGGATGGCAAGGACTACAAACAGTAACAAAACTTAATATTGCAGAAAAAATAATTGAATATGTTCTTCAGAAAATAAGAAAATAATTAAAATAATTTTTTAACTACACCTGCATATCTTGCCCATCGGTAATACGCACCTAAGGCAGCAGCTGCTCTGTCAGGAGAAGGATAGGCTGGAACACCAAGATCATTTAAAAGCTTTAAACCTTCATAACACTCCACTCCGCCAATAAAGCTAACCACTAGTGGCTTAGGAGCTCTAGCTTCAATAAAGCTTCTAGCTATAGACCGAGCAATCATACCTGGGTCGGTTATGGCAGTATGACAATAAAGAACTAATACAGCTCCAACTCTAGGATCGTCTAGCGCAACTCTAACCGAATCGCCATATGCCTCCTCTGTGGCTTCACCAGTTAAGTCAACTGGATTCCTAGTACTTCCAAATGGAGGCATGCATTCTCTAAACTTTGCAGCAAGATCCTCAGGTAAGTCCATAAGATTTAATTCATATTCCTCACATGCATCAGCCGCTATAACCCCAGCCCCACCGCCATTAGTTATAACAACAACATTTTCATTTAATGGCGGAGGCTGACTTACCATTGTTCTAGCCCAATCAAACGCCTCTTGAATTGACTTAGCTCTCAAAACACCCACCTGCCTAAATGCGGCACTATAAATCTCATCAGAACCAGCTAAAGAGCCAGTGTGTGAAGCGGCAGCCAGTGCACCCCTCTTAGATCTTCCAGCCTTCAAAACAATTATAGGCTTAACTCTTGAAACTTTCCTAGCAACTTCAACGAACTTCTTACCATCCTTTAATCCTTCCATGTAAATTAATATAACTTTTGAATTCTCATCATCCATGAAGAATTCAAGTAAATCTGAATCTTCAATATCCGCCTTATTCCCAACACTAACAACAGAAGACAATCCAATCCGCTCTAGAAAAGTCCAACCCATCAAAGCTATTCCAAGGGCTCCACTCTGAGAGATAAATGCAATATAGCCTTTAAGAACCTTCATAGGACCAAAAGTTGCATTTAACTTCGAAGGAGTATACAACACACCAAAGACATTGGGTCCTAATATCCTCATACCATAATTCCTTGCAATCTCAATAAGTTTACGTTCAGCCTCAACATTTCCAATCTCTGAAAAGCCTGAACTAACAATAACAACAACCTTAACACCCTTCAATCCACATTCAGTTAAAACCTTCGGGACAATTTTCGCTGGAACTGAAATTATGGCTAAATCAACTTCACTTGGAATATCAAGAATACTAGGATAAACTTTCAAACCCATAATCTCAGTGGCATAAGGATTTACTGGATAAATTTCACCTTCAAATCCAAAACCTATAACATTTCTTAAAATTTCATATCCAATTTTACCTGGAGTACGGGAAGCCCCAACAATAGCCACTGAACGTGGATAAAACAAATATTTAAGGCTATTACTCATGCATGAACCCAAGAACATCAACTCCAATAGTCAAGTTATAAATAAAATAGAAAAATAAAAAATTTATCTTTTTCTAAAATTTTAATTCTTTTTTACATATGTAAATCAACTTTCCAGGTAAAGAAAGCTAGAAACAGTGACAAAAAGACAAAATCAACATATAAGACAAAATTAGGTTAACATGACCAGTAACCGACTTACATAAGAATGAAGCAGGAAAACTGGTATTGAAAATAGGATTATCAAAAGAGCTTATTGAAAACCATTCTATCTCATTTAACTTCGTAGGAGATACTAGAGGAAAATTAGAAGCATAATAGTAAATTAAATAGAAAAAGTTAACATAGTCTTATATAACATTACAGAATAAGTCACCTACAAAAACTGATACGAATAAGATTAATAGGATATTTTAAATAAATCCACCTATGTAAAATGAAATGATAAAATATGATTCCAACAGATGCAGCCCCTGCAAGAAGAACACCCATAATCACATGGACAATCTTAATATTAAATGTAACAATATTCTTCTACTTAATATTCAAAGGAGCACGAGCCTTAGAAATAGCTACCTTAAAGTATGGAATGATTCCAAAATACATATTAAAAGGGAAAAAATTGCATACACTAATCACTTCAATGTTTTTACATGGAGACTTCTTCCATCTGCTGGGAAACATGATATACTTGCACGTGTTTGGGAGCAGTGTAGAATCGAGAATGGGAAGAATAAAATTCCTAGTATTTTATTTACTAACTGGTATGTTAGCATCCATTGTACACATAATCATTCAAGTATTCTTTGCACAGCCAATAATAATTTATGGGCCATTCCATGCACCAATAAAAATTATAAATCCCCTAGAAATTCCATGTATCGGAGCAAGTGGAGCAATTTCAGGAATTCTAGGAGCATACCTCTTAATGTTTCCATTTTCAAAGGTTAATATAATGACATATACCCTGTTCGGTTTTCCAATAATAATATCTCTTCCAGCCATAGTTTTCATAGGATTCTGGTTCCTATATCAGCTTTATATGGGATTCCTAAGCTTAATAGCACCGTTCATATACTATGCAGGAGTAGCATTCTGGGCTCACATAGGAGGATTTATAGGCGGGATCATCCTATGCCCAGTAATTGGCAGGAAAGCTAAGAGGAAAAAAGTATATTACATTGGAAGAAGATGGTACGAAGTTCCAATACATTAAGTTTCCAAATAATTTTTAAAATCCTCAAATATGGTAGGTGCAACCTTCAAAACCTCCCTGAGCATGAGCTTTGCCATTTCTCTAATCTCCCACTGTGCATCCTCAGCTAATCGCAAAGTAAAGAAGTGAATAAGTTCCCTTGCGTTCATTGTAACTACAATAGCTGTTTCAACAGCTTGAGGAATAATGTATCTAGCATCCTCCTTAGGAATACCAAGCTTAATTAACTTAATATAACTCTCCCTAGCATGTTCAACAACATCTTCAAATATTCTTTTAGCTTTAGCATTAGAAGCAATAGTGGGAGGCATAACGAAAGAAGCATTCCTCAAATTAACAACTCTATGACTCTGTTGACTATAGGAAGCAATTCTATGCCTAACTAATTGATGCGAGGTTACACGAGAAATCCCTTCAATGAGAAAAGTAAAGGAAGCATGCTCTATTGGACTTAAATGACCCACTTTAATACAAAGCCTAATTAAACGCTTAACATCATCATCAGTTAACTCTCTGTAGAGTACGTCTGCCCCCTTACTACTTCGACACTGCCTAATAGCAGCAGCTACAACCCTCTCAGGCTCAGGAGTATATGAAAGCAATATAACCCTCAAACAAATCACCAAAAATATTTGTTTATTAGGTAAACTTAATATTAACGAATACGAGAAACATGATCAAAGTTAAGATAGATAAAGAATTATGCATTGGCTGTGGTGGATGCATAATAATATGTCCAAAAATATTTGAATATTCAAAAGAGATAAAAGCACAAATAAAAGAGAACTTCAGAGAAAAAATTAAAGACCCAAGTACTGGCTTAGTAAAAAACAACGAAATCATTAACCAAATTATTCAGATCGAATCACTTTGCCCCACACAAGCCATAAAAACAAAGAAAATAACATAAGGTAAGTAATATATTGCTCATCTATGTAATTCAACTAGTAAAAAGGGAGGCACAAATGTGGCAACCCAATTAAGAGAAGCACAAAGAGGCCAAATAACAGAGGAAATGAAAAAAGTAGCATTAAACGAAGAAATAGAAGTGGAAAAAATAGCTAGAAGAGTAGCAAAAGGAATTATTATAATTCCAAGAAATGTTAGAAGGAAAAAAGCAAAGGTTATAGGGATAGGTGCCGGATTAAAAACAAAAGTTAACGTAAACATTGGCACTTCAACAACATACGTCAACTTGGAAATGGAAATTGAAAAGGCAAAAATAGCAATAGAATATGGAACAGACACTATAATGGATTTAAGCACAGGAGGAGACTTAGACACCATCAGGAAAAAATTAATTGAAATATCACCAGTACCCTTTGGAACAGTCCCAATATATCAAGCATTCATAGATGCTGCAAGAAAAAAGGGTGCAGGGATACATATGAGTGAAGACGATATCTTCAACACCATTGAATTTCATATAAAAGATGGAGTTGACTTCATGACAATTCACGCTGGAATTACAAGAAGTATGATTAAAAAAATAGCCAATAATGAGAGAGTAACAGGAATAGTGAGCAGAGGAGGAGCAATGTTAACTGCATGGATGATATATAATGAAAAAGAAAACCCACTATATGAAAACTACGATTACTTATTAGAAATGGTCAGAGAAAGCGACGTTGTAATAAGTCTTGGAGATGCATTGAGGCCAGGGTCAATTCATGATTCCCATGATTATCTACAAATGGCTGAAATGCTCAATATAGCTAAACTAGTTGAGAAATCATGGGAAAAAGGAGTACAAGTAATGGTCGAGGGGCCGGGACACATGCCTCTAGATCAAATAGCAGCAAACATAAGACTAGAAAAAGCATTATGCAAAGGGGCACCATACTATGTCTTAGGTCCATTAGTAACTGACATAGCTGCAGGCTACGATCACATAGCAGCTGCCATAGGAGCAGCAATTGCAGCAGCTGAGGGAGCAGATATAATATGCTATCTAACACCTGCAGAACACCTCTCACTTCCAAGCGTTGAAGACGTAAAGGAAGGCTTAATTGCAGCAAAAATAGCTGCACACGCAGGAGACATAGTAAAGTTAGGAGAAAAAGCAATGAAGAAGGACTTAGAAATATCAAGGGCAAGGGCATCATTAAACTGGGATAAAATACTTGAAATGTCCTATGACCCGGAAAGGGCAAAAAAAATGTATCATAGGTTTACTGCAGCTAAAGGTCCTTGTACAATGTGTGGAGAATTATGCGTATACTTGCTTCTATCAAAAGTAAGAGGAGTTAAATGTTGAAGGAAGCAAATCTTCTAAAAACCTGGGTCAAAGCACCAATACTACATAATGCAGACCTATTAATCATAGGCGAATGTGTAAAAATAGTAAACCCATCAATTATTGAAAAAATGGGGAAAAATAAAGTAATACTCAGGTATTGCCCAGAAGGTGAAGGCCCACTAGCCTATGGAAAAATAGCATCAATAATAAGAGCATCTAAACCAAAAAGCATAACAGTCTTAACGATAGACGGGTCACCACACTGCCTCCTAGTTCATGCAGCAGTAAATGAAGCTATATTTGAAGTAGGAGAATACATAAAACAAGAACACTATGTACTTGTAAATGGAGAGAAATTAGTCAAAATCTCATCAAATACTATTAGAGTAGCAAGATACTTACATCTAGTTAATGAACTAATAGATAGAAATCCACAAATCCTAAATAAATTAGAAAAGTTAAGCCTCGAATATATGTATGAAAAGAAAAGGAGAAAGACAAAATAAGCAAAGTAGCCATCATAAAGGGTGCTAGAAGTATAAAGACGGTTCATAAAGCACTAAATTAATCGGCGATCTAACACATCTAAAAAACTCAATATCAACAAAAGACTGGAAACTGGAGCTACAAAAGATCCTATAGTAATTGAAGCATTAATTCAAAAACTGAGGAGAATAAAGGATGAAATTTATGTAGTGGAATCATATGCCACAATGATAAATGCAGACAAAGCAGTTATTACAACAGGAATAAAAATGTCTGCGAAAAATATGGAGTCCCCTTCATAAACCTTTCAAAAACAAAGAAAAAATGAAAAATAAACTAGAGGAATATGAAGTCATAGAGAAAATAACTCTTCCAAAGATAGTTCTAGAAAGCAATATAGTGAGGCCGCTAAATTAAAAACACATACAATAACAAAAGTTCACTTGGATTAAAAAACATGTTCAGCCTACTACCAGAAAAATACAAAATGAAATACCATTTAAAAAATATTAGCAAAGTAATAGTAGATATCAGATATTGTAAGTATTGTAAAACCAGCTTTGACAGTAATAAATGGCTTCATAGTAATGGAAGGGAAAGGACCAGTAAATGGGAAACCAGTAAAATGGATTTAATAATTGCTGAAAAAGACCCAGTAGCAACAGACACAACAGTAGCAAAAATTATGGGATCACCCCCTGAAATAAAACACATATACTTAGCAACACTAAAAGGCATTGGCAAAATGGAAAATACACAAGTTGTAGGAGAACCCATCGAGAAAATAGTGAAAAAATCAGCCTAAAATAAATTCACGTCATTATGACTCTAAGAAAATCGTAACTTCAAGTTCATCTCCATCCTTTAAATTAAGAGCCTCTCTAAGTTTAACAGGTGAAATTATTTCAATTACATCTTTACCATAATGAGTACGTTCAATAATTAAGACAGCTCCTTCAATTCCCCTTATATTAGCTCTAAAACATTTAGCTCCACCATAAGTTCTTTTCTCATTGGAAAAACCTTCAATCTCTATTCCCGGAAGAAACTCCAGAAGCTTTCTAACCTCAACATCATGAAAACTCTTTAACTTCAAGTTTAAGGTTCCAAGATAGGGCTTAAAACCTAGCTTATCAACGAACTGCTCGTAATAAAAAGGTATAGACATATAGTAAGAACCCTCACCAAAACCGCTAAAAACATATCCTCTAACGGTAAATGAGCGAGGTGCTTCAGCAAAAACTCTTTTAAGGTTGGAATATAATTCACGTAAAACGTCAATACCTTTATCAGTCAACTTTATAAATTGACCCCTCCTAGTAACATCCCTAACTATCAAACCCATTTTTTCTAACTCCCTTAACCTACGAGAAGCTGATTGCTGAGATATACCAAGTCTATTGCCTAAATCCTTCGTTGAAATAAATATAGGCTTCCAACATCCACCTAAAAGAGCAATCCTATAAAGAGTAAATGCATACCTTTCCTTCATAACAAGCACCTAACAATAAACTCAGCTACAAAATAATTAATTTCTAATAAAATACTTTATTCCTCCCTAACTGCAAGCTCCCCAATACAAACAAATATTATAACAGAAGCAAGAAAGGCAATTATTGAAGCCAATATAAAGGGAGAAGCATAACTAGTCTCTTGGTATAAGTGGCCACCTATAATTAAACCAATAGTTAAAGTTAATTGAACTGTAACTCCCCTCAAAGCAATAGCACGGCCCCTCAATTTTCTAGGAATATAGTCAAAAAATAGAGCAGAAAGAGCAGTACCCACAACCCCCAAAATAATGCAGACAAGGAAAGAGAAAGCAATGCAAAATCAAAGCTTGAACTTGAAATAAACAATAATCGAGAAAAACCAGCTAAAACTAATGAAAAACAATAAAAGCAACACGTCCAAATCGATCTGAAGCATAGGCAAAAAATGAAACTAAAAGCAACCTACTAACAGTCTGTGAAAATGAAATTAAACCCCATTGAGAAGCAGTCAAATGAATTACATCTCTCATTACATAAGTAGCACTAAAAGCCCCTACTGAACCATTTATAAAACCCATCAAGGCAAAAATCAAAATCAACATAAAAATGATCGATTAACATGTCTAAACAAAACCTTAAAATCACCTACCACACTACTATGCCTTACAGTAAATATGTCTCCATGATTATCCAAAGTTTCCCTCAAAAACAAGAACCTTAAAGTACAAGCAATAAGCGAAAAACAAATGGGACAATATAAAGTAACCTCATAGCGTGGATGATACCAATGTTATCAATAAATTTTCCAGCAATATATGGTGAAAGAATTCCAAATAACATAGGTATAAAACTCCATAAAGCATAACCTAAAGCCCTATAACCAGGCCTCATTGAAGCTGCAGTTATTGCAGCAAAAGCAGACTCCCTTAAACCAGAAGCAAAGCCATCAACAATCATTATAGGTAATAAGAAAATCCATGAAAACATAAATGCAAGAAACAAGTTTATGAAAGATAAAATAAAACTCAGTAGAACCACAATTTTCTTACGACCAAAAAATCAGTTAAATAACCACCAATAATTAAGGGAAAAATTCTCGATGCACCCCACAAAATAAGAAGCTCTCTGCAATAAAAGTCTAGTAACAATAATTAATACCATAAAATCATAATGCCTATGGAGGAAAAAGATGAAGATTCCAGGGTATGGAGGAAAAATAATCGAAGTAAACCTATCAGAAAAAACTGTTAAGATTGAAAGATTGGAAAAACAAATTGCCAGAAAATATATTGGTGGACTAGGATTAGCAACATTTTATTTTAAAGAAATGCATAATAACTTTGACTTTAACCCCCTTAGTCCAAATAATACCTTGATTATAGCCTCCGGACCTTTCAACGGCGGTTTAATTCCAATGAGTACAAAGGCGATACTAGTCTTTAAATCTCCATTAACATCAATATTTGGTGTTTCAGTAATTGGAGGAAGCTTTGGAAGCTATATGAAATGGGTTGGAATAGATCTAATAATTGTAAAAGGTAAAGCTTCAAAACCAGTATACATTATGATTGACGACAAAAAAGTAGAGATAAATCATGCCAAGAAGCTTTGGGGCTTGAGTGCATTTAAAACTGAAAAAACGTTAAGAGAACAAATTAAAGGTAATACTTCGATTTTAACTATTGGACCTGCAGGTGAGAACTTAGTTAAATTTGCATGTGTGAATAATGATTACTGGAGACAGGCTGGAAGAACAGGTGGAGGAGCAGTCTTCGGATCAAAAAATCTTAAGGCAATAGCAATTAAAACAAATAGGAGGCAAACAGAATACTATAATCTTGAAAAACTTAAAGAGTTAACTAGAAACTTACATGAGTCAATGAAAAGACACAAGTCAATTCAAAGCTATGCCCTAAGAGGAACTGTAGGATCAGTTGAAGTTGCAAATGTACTTGGATTCTTCCCCACAAAATATTGGGGCAAAGTTCAATTAGATGGTTACGAAAAAGTCTCATGGGATGCCTATAAGAAATACAGAAAAGAGAAGATGACCTGCATAGGATGTCCAGTTGCATGTCATCAATACGTAGAAATAGAGCACTCAAGGTATGGAAAAATTAAAGTCTCATTAGAATATGAAAATATATTTGCAATAGCAGGTTTATGCGAAATTACAGATACAATAGCTGTTGCATACCTAAACATGCTTATAGATGACTATGGTTTAGATACAATTTCAACAGGAAATGTAATAGCCTTTGCAATAGAAGCATACAAGAGGAGGAAAATAAAGTGTGAAAAAACACTTGAATATGGAAATGTAGATAGCTTCATATGGTTACTCAATAAAATTGTAAAGAGAGAGGGAATAGGAAATCTACTTGCTGAAGGCGTAGCAAAAGCCTCAGAAAAACTAGGATTAAAAGATGTGGCCATTCATGTGAAAGGTCTAGAACCACCAGGCTATGATCCAAGAACATTAAAGGGAATGATACTTTCTTATGCCATTTCATTTAGAGGAGCATGTCACTTAAGGTCAATGGGATATCACGCTGACTTAATGGGGCTAGGTGGAGATAGATACTCGACTGGAGAAGAAAAAGTTAATGCAATAATGGATTTAGAGAATAAAGGAATACTCTATGATTCACTACCAATCTGTAAATTTGGAAGATACATTTATAACTGGAAAATAATGACTGAACTATTAAATGCAGCTACAGGGTTCAACTATAAAGTAGAAGAATTAAAACAAATTGCAAATAAAATAGTGACAATGATAAGAAAAATCAACATAAAAATGGGCGTAAAAAGGGAGGAAGACAAATTACCGTCCAGATTCCTTAAAGAAGAAGTAGAATACAAACATAAAAAATACATTGTAAAGTTAAACGAGATGGAACAAATGATAAATACCTATTACAGAAAGAGAGGATGGAACGAAAATGGAATACCAGAGGGAAAACTATGACATGAAAACCTATATCCAACAAATAATCAATAAAATAAAACTCCAAGATAGTTCAAAAAGAAAAATTATAATTCATGTTGAAAATGTAATCCCATTAAGACTCCAAGAGCTATTTAAAATGTATAGAGAAAGAGGAGTTGAAATAATAGAGGCGCATGCAATAGAGGGTAGACTAATACTAGTAGGCATTAAACGATAAATTCATGGAATAAGCTCAGTAGTATTATTAAAGGGAGGATACTTCAACAAATCTAAATCAATAATTCTATCCATCACTAAGTCTAAAACTTTACTACTAATCCTCTTCAATTCATCAATCATAAAACAAGTTAAAGAACATATTTTCCTAAAACCCTCATCACCCCAAAAACGCTCATAATACGCATAAAGACAACGCCCTCCACACAGATTAAAATATAAACAAGAAATACAAGGCTCACCAATAAACTTCCTACCCAAAACATCATTCCAACAATTTTCAAATATATTCCCAAGATAAGCCCACTTAGCATCAATAGCTATTGGACACGCAATAACATCTCCATTAGTAACAATTGCAACCGAAGAATAACCAGCACCACAAGGAGGAGAACTAATCTTCTCATCAAAAATTAATGCACGCAAAACCGCCAAAAAAGGCACTAAGCCAAGAATAATTCCATTCCTGGCCCTCTCCATCCAAAGATCAATTAGAGCTCTAATTCCAGGCTTATACGTATTGGCACACCAGGAGTCAAAATCCCTCCATCGATTGCTCCAGACAACATCAAGTTGCCAATGAATATGATCAAAAAGCTTCAAAGAAAGAATATGTAAAACATCTGTATAAATATCACTTCTCTCTGAAACAGTCATTCGCGCTATAATATCAGCTCTAACACCATTAGACTTCAACCATCGAGCAGCCTTAACAACACATTCATAAACCTTAGGTCCTCTATAATAGTTAGTTACTTCCTTCCTACCATCAATTGAAAGAAGAATAGCATCAAACATTCTCCAGTATCTAACAGGCAGACAATCAACTAATAATCCATTAGTTTGTATAACGAATTTAGCATAACTAATTTCATCCATAACGCTTTGAATAAAAGCTGAATTTAATAAGGGCTCACCACCGTAAAAAGCAATAATAGGACTCTTATCACCATCTATAAAGCGCTTCAAATCATCAATCAAATATTCAACTCTCCAGGGAACAACATTGCTAGAAAAACTACCGCCACAATATTTACAATGTAAATTGCAACGTCCAGTGGTAAACACAATGTACAACACAAAATTAAACTATATAAGGAAAATATTAAGCCTTTATGAAACAGCATATATTACCAATTTATTTCACTACTTTCTAATAAACACTAAATATCCCACTAACAATTAAATTATCTCTCAACTCATTTACAATATTAAACATAAACATCATTAAAAGCCACCTCCTCTACATCTTCTTTATGATATCAATTCTGTTCCTCTCTAAACTATAGAGTAGAACAACAAAGCTATGTTAAAATACCTGAAAACTATGTAATTATTGGTAAGGAAATAAATACCTACATTTTATCCCAATTTTGTCAACCAATATATTCATAGTCGCACCATTTTAGTATGAAAGTAGACATAACCTTGACTGCTTTTATTAGGTCTTCTATTTTTACTTTTTCGTTATATGCATGCATTTCTGATATCATTCCAGGTCCGAAGCATATGGTGGGGATCCCCATTTTCATTAGTATCCTCATGTCTGTTGCACCTTCATGACCCTTAATTACTGGATCACTACCTAAGGCATCTCTATATGAACTTACAATTGTTCGTACTATTGGATGATTAATATCAATTTCAACCCCTTCTCCAGCATATCCTTCTTGTTTAATTATTGGTCTGTTGGATTTTAGCCATGGATCATCTTCAATGTTATCATATATATAGTCTCTAAGCTCATTAATAGCTGACCCAATACTCTCTCCAGGTAAAAGACCCATTCTACCTTTAAGGGTAGCTCTGTCTGGTAATGCACTTGGATATGTTCCAGCTTCCATAACACCTAGGAACAATGCTAAAACACCCCTCACATCAGGATATAAGGGATGCTTTTTCGTTTCAACCCTTTGCTTATAAAATTCACTTATTAACTTCACTATTTTACATGATTTCTCAATAGCACTAACTCCTTCCCATATTCTTGACATTGAAGCAGTTTTTCCTAGTACCTCAATAGTAAACCACATACTACCTGAAACTGCTGGTTGTACTTCTAGGTCACTTGCTTCAGCATTAATAGCCCCATCAGCTACATATCCCCTCAGAAGAGCTGCTAGAGTGCCGTTACTTGAGTATTCCTCATCTATTACATAGTGCAAATAGATGTCCCCCTTAGGTTTAAATCCAGCATCCAAAAGAATTTTCACAGCCATCGTATATGCGGCTACACCACTCTTCATATCTGAGGCACCCCTACCATAAAGAAAGCCATTTTCAATTTTTCCTTCAAATGGGTCATGCTTCCATGAAGATCTAGGGCCTGGTGGAATGATATCTATATGACCATTAAATGCTAATGATCTTCCACCATCAACACCATGTATGATCCCAACTAGCATCGGTCTTCCTTTATAAGGGATCTTGGGTTTTTCAGCTAAAGGATGTTTCAATAATTCATTTTCATTAATTTCCCACGAATCATAGTTGAAACCCCATTCCTTCAATTTCGACGCTATAAAAAATTGGATTTCTTTTTCCTCTCCAGTTATGCTTGGAATACTTATAATTTCTTTAAGGAAATTTATAATTTCATCACGCATTTCATCAACTTTCTTTACAACTCTCTCAATTGCTTTGTTCAAATTCAAGTTTATCACCATAACCACTAATACTACCGCAAAATATTACTTTGCTAGTTTAAAAGGGTTATTGGTGTAAATCATGCTAGCAGCTGTACTTCACGGAAAACGAGATTTAAGACTTGAAGAGAAACCTATACCAGCTCCAAGACCAGATGAAGTAATCTTAAAAATTGAATATGCAGCCATATGTGGAACAGATATTCACCTATTTAATGGAAGTACGCCCGCTAAATATCCAGTTATCTTAGGACATGAATATGCTGGTAAGGTTTTTAGAGTAGGGGAAAGAATAAGGAAATTTAAACCAGGAGACATGGTCATCGGCTCATATTTATCCTCATGCGGTAAATGTGAATTTTGCATTAAAGGCAAACCTCAACTCTGTATGAGAAGAAAGATGTTTGGAATAAATATTGACGGATGCTTCGCTCAATACATGAAAGTTCCAAATCCAGAAAGAACGTTAATAAAGATTCCGGAGAGTATAGATTTAAGGGATGCTGTTTTAATTCCTGACATGTTTTTAACAGCTGCGTATGCAGTGGAAAGATCAGTTAAACTTGGAGATACCATTTTAATATTAGGTTTAGGGGCAATTGGATTGTCAACCGTAATTGCAGCTAGACAGGCTGGGGCTGGAAGAATAATAGCTTCTAGTAGAAGTGAAAGACTATTATCAGTAGCCATGGAATTAGGGGCAGAATATACAGTTAATTATGGACATGAAAAACTAGTTAGCAAAGTTAGAAGAGTAACAGATGGACTTGGCGTCGATATAGCAATAGAAACAAGCGGCAAAGCAGCTACAGCAAGACTCGCATTTGAAGCAACTAAGCCAGGAGGTACATATGTTCAAGTTGGAATAATAACTGAACCTGTAAAATTAGACTTTAAATACTTAACAGGTCTTGAAAGAAGCATCATTGGTGTCTTAAATCCAGCCTCACCAAATTATATAAAGAAAATAATGAAAAGCTCAATGAAAAACCTAAATTTAATCAGAAAGCTAGTCACGCATGAATTCAAACTCGAAGAAATAAATGAGGCTATGAATGTTGCTGAAAATAAGATTGGAAATCCAATTAAAATTCTAATAAAGATATAATAAAAGTCATCACTAAGGATTTTAAAGTACATGATCAAAGCTTATTTGAGGTGATTTATTGGCTAGAGTAGCTATTACTCGAGTTGAAACTCCTCCCAATAAAGATAAGATATTTAATGCAGTTAAAAAATCCATAGAACTTCTTGGCGGAATTGAAAAATTTGTAAATAAAGGCGAAAAAGTCTTAATTAAACCAAACTTAGTTAGCCCTAGACCACCACCAGTCACAACAGACCCTCGAGTAACTAGAGCAATTACACTCTTGGTCAAAGAAGCAGGAGCTGAACCAATTATAGGAGAAAGCTCATCTGCCATGACTCACTGGTGGAGAGAAGGAATGACCACAAGAGAGGTTATGGAAGTTTTAGGTTACATGGAAATGGCTAAAGAAATTGGAGTAAAAATAGTTGCCTTTGATGAGCATGGAAAATTTAAAAGCAGATTAGTGAAAATAGAGGATGGCATTTTAATCAAGGAAATAGAACTCGCTGAAATAATATTTGAAGTCGACAAAATCATTGGAGTACCAGTCTTAAAAACCAGTATGGAAGGAGGGGGAATAACTGGTTGTATAAAATTAATGCATGGACTACCAAACACATTCTCAGATAGACTAAGATGGCATAGATCAGATTTATGGTATAAACTCGTTGATGAAATTAGGCCATTAAGAAAAAAGTATGTACTAGGAGTAATTGATGCCATAAAGTGTATGGAAGGAGACGGTCCTATACATGGAGACCCAGTTGACTTAAACTTAATAATAGCAGGAGACGACCCGATTGCTACTGATGCAATAGCAGCTAAAATAATTGGCTATGAATATCCACATTATGAAGTTGGACCTATAGCAATCGCTCATACAATAGGTTTAGGTGTAGGGGACCCAAATAAAATAGAAGTTTTAGGAGAGAAAATTGAAGATGTAAGGAGAAGATTTAGATTTGCAAGTTGTGAGATTATTGAACCATACTTCCCATCAGTCCATGTCATTGACGGCGCGACATGTAGAACTTGTAAAGCTTGGATAAAATTCACTTTATACATGCTTAAAGACACAGGCTTCTTTGAAGAAGTAGAAAAATCAGGTAAAAAACTATATTTTTTCGTGGGATTGAATACACCAATACCCCATAAACTAGAAAAACTTAGAGAATTGACAGATAGAGGGCTCATAATAATATTTGGCGAATGCGCTGTCTCTACAACTGGAAGAGAATCATACTGGATATTTACACAAGGAGAATTAAGAGATAAATCTCTAATAATTCATGGATGCCCTCCATTCGCAGTAGCAGAATATGCAAACCAAATACGTAGAAAAATGAAGTTAGAAGTCACTGAAGAAATGGAAGAAGCCTTTAAATTTGTACCAACATGAAAATGATAATCATTATTATTAAAAACAAGACTATAATTAAATTAGAAGGAGAAATGATTAAGAATGAAGATAATTGAAGATCCAATATATCTGATTGAAAAATGGCTTAAAGCAAAAGAATTCACAGTTGTAGGCAAAAGTGTAAGGCGAATAGATGCAATAGACAAAGTTACAGGTAAAGCAAAATTTATGGAGGATTATGTCTTTCCCCAAATGATCTACGTTAAACTTGTCCTAAGCAAATATTCACACGCAATAATCAAAAAAATAGATATAAGTGAAGCCTTGAAAATTCCGGGAGTAGTAGGTGTATATACTCATAAGGACATCCCAGGTGAAAACCAAGTTGGCTATGCTATTCCAGATCAACCATTACTGGCTGAAGGTAAAATTAGATATCATGGAGAACCTGTAGCTCTCATAGCCGCTGAAAAAATAGAAGCAGCATTTGAAGCAGCCCTAAAAGTTAAAGTTAATTGCAAAAAATTACCAGCCATACTTGACCCAATTGAAGCAATGAAAAGAAAAGACATACTAGTCCATGAAGAGAGAGGAAGTAACATCGCATTTACAACAAAGGTTAGAAAAGGTAACATAGAAGAAGGCTTCAAAAAATCGAAAGTAATAGTTGAAAATAAATATAGAACTCAACATCAAGACCATGTCTACTTAGAAACAGAAGGAGCATTAGCAATACCTGAGAGAGAAGGAAAAATTACCATTCTATCATGTGCTCAATATCCTCACTTAGCACAAGCAATAACCTCAAGAGTTTTAGGCATACCTGCAGGAAAAATAAAAGTAATTCAACCATATATTGGCGGTGGATTTGGAGGAAAGGATGATACTGGCCCTTTAGTAGCAGCACAAGCAGCATTAATAGCCTATAAGACAGGAAGACCATCACTCTTAATCTATTCAAGAGAAGAATCGTTCAGAGCGAGATGTAAAAGAGAAGCCGCCATAATAAAGTATAAGTCAGGAGCTAGTGAAAAAGGAAAACTGAAAGCTATAGAAGTTAACATCATAATGGACACTGGTGCTTATGCAAATAGAGGTCCATTCATTCTATGGAGAGCAACAATGCATGCATCAGGACCATATGAAGTCCCAAATGCTAAAATAGATGGATACTGTGTTTATACAAACAAGGTATATCAAGGATCATTCAGAGGATTCGGAAATCCAGACATTCAATTCGCAGCCGAAGCACAAATGGATGAATTAGCTAATAAACTCGGCATGGACCCCATAGAATTTAGACTAAAGAATATTCTAAAGCCAGAATCACTAACCATAACAAGCCAACGTCTAGATCATTCAGTGGGAATTAGCGACGCATTACAACTAGTAGCCGAGAAGTCAGGATGGAAAGAAAAAAGAAAAATGTACAGTAAGGATAACGGAAGAATTCGAAGAGGCATCGGTGTAGCATGTGCATGGCATGGAATAAGTACAAGTCGAGGAGTACCAGACTGGTCCAATGCCATGATAAAAATAGATAGAGACGGAAGCATAGAGGTCTTCACAGGGATAACAGAGATAGGTCAAGGATCACCAACCACATCACATGTACAAATAGTCTCAGAAATACTTGGTGTACCAATAGAAATCATAACCATTCATTTCGGAACAACAGATGCACCAGATACTGGAGCAACTCATGCATCAAGAGGAACAAGTATAGGTGCAATTGGCATCCTCCTCGCAGCAGCGAAAATACGTGAAAGATTAAGCAAATTCGTTGCAAAAATATTTAACTGTAAACCGGAGAAAATAGTGTTCAAAAAAGGAAGAATCTATGTAAAAAACAATGAAGAGAAAAGCATTTCATGGAAAAAACTAATAGAAAAAGCCTGGAGTAAAGGTATTGAATTATCGGCAACAGGATACTTTTTCCTACCCAAGGGAAGCTTTGACCATGAAAGGGGACAAGGATATGCTTATCCAGCATTCAGCTACATAGTCAATATTGCAGAAGTAGAAGTTGACACCTACACAGGCAAAGTTAAAGTAATAAGAATGTGGCCATCACTTGCAGCAGGAAGAATAATTAACCCACTAGCTGTAGAGGGACAAATAGAAGGAGGAATAGTTCAAGGGCTAGGTCTCGCTCTAATGGAAAAGGTAGAATTTAATGAGAATGGAGAGGTAATTAACCCAAACTTAACTGACTATGTGATACCAACAATACTTGATATTCCAAAGATCGAGAAACCAATATACGTACAAGACCTATTCAAGTTCGGACCCTTCGGAGCCAAAGGTGTAGGTGAAATGGCACTCATACCAACACCAGCTGCTATTGCAAATGCAGTATCACATGCACTAAAAATTAGAATAAAAGAGCTTCCATTAAACTCAGAAAAAATATACTTCCTAATAAAAGGAGGAAGTAAATCATGCCTAATGTAAGACTGGTACTATTATTTGGCCCTCTAAGAAGCCTAGTGGGTAAAGAGGAAATCATGATAGAAGCAAGAAACTTTAAGGAAGTATTAACTAAACTCATCAGATCATATGGTGAAAATATAATGAAAATATTCTTTAATGAAAAAGGTAGAGGACACCCCTTTAACTTCCTAATTATTAATGGAGTAAACTATAGTGTGGATGAAGCACTAAAACTAGAATTTTCAAAGGATATAACAATTTATGTATGGCCAGCATTGGATGGAGGCTAAAATATATGGCATCCTTCTACGTAATCCCCAAACTTAATTACTATAAGCCTGAAACATTGAAGGAAGCCCTATCATTAATCAATAGTCTCAAAAACTTCAAACTCATTGCAGGTGGAACAGATCTAATTGTAGATTTAAAAACAGGTAGGATAAAAGTGGAAAATTTAGTTGATATATCATCACTTAATGAGCTACAATATATCAAAGTTAATGAAGATGGAATAAGAATTGGCGCAGCAACAACTTTACAAGAAATATGTGAAAATAAAATTCTACGTGAAAAAATTTCAGCCTTGACTGAAGCAATAGAAAGTATGGGATCATGGCATGTTAGAAATATTGCCACCATAGGAGGCAATCTATGTAATGCTTCACCAGCAGCAGACACAGCCCCGCCATTACTCATATTAAATGCAAAACTAAAAATAGAAAGTATCAACGAGAAAAGAGTAATTCCAATAGAAAAATTCTTTCATGGACCAAGACAAACAGAACTAAAAAGTAAAGAAATCTTAACTGAAATAATAATACCAAAACCACCAACAAATGCAGGGATGAGCTTCTTGAAAATAGGGAGAAGAAATGCCTTCACCCTATCAATAGTGGGAGTAGCAACATTAATTACCGTTGAAAATAACGTCTTTAATGAAGTGAGGATAGCTCTTAACGCCATTGCACCAACACCAATTAGAGCTTATAAAACTGAAAATGCACTAAAAAAACAGAAAGTTAATTTAAACACCATAGAGAAGAAAGTTAAGATTGTTACAGAAGAAATTAAGCCAATATCAGATATAAGGGCATCAGCAGAATACCGTAGAGAAATGTCAGTAATTTTGACAAGAGATTCAATAATTCAATCACTAAGAAAAATTGGTTTAACATTTGGAGGATAAACATGAAAGTCAAATTTACGCTAAATGGAAAGAAAATTGAAGTTGAAACACCACCAAATATCACACTACTAG
This sequence comes from Candidatus Culexmicrobium sp., assembly GCF_058356305.1. Lineage (NCBI taxonomy): Archaea > Thermoproteati > Candidatus Culexarchaeota > Candidatus Culexarchaeia > Candidatus Culexarchaeles > Candidatus Culexmicrobiaceae > Candidatus Culexmicrobium > Candidatus Culexmicrobium sp. The sequence continues at coordinate 20,167 of NZ_JBTVBB010000004.1, read as the reverse complement.
ACTTATTAAGAAGACAGCTTGGAATTAAAAGTGTAAAAAGAGGATGTGAGAGGGGAGAATGTGGAGCATGTACAGTTTTGATGGATGGAAAACCAGTATACTCATGTTTAATATTAGCTCCAAAGATTAATGGAAGAGAGATAATAACTATCGAATACTTATCAAGAAACGGTGAATTGCATAAAATACAAAAAGCATTTATAGATTCAGGTGCAGTTCAATGTGGCTTTTGTACAAGTGCATTTATACTGACAGCATATGCACTACTAAATCAGAAAAGGAAATCTACAAGAAAAGAAATAATGAAGGCATTAGAAGGTATTCTATGTAGATGTACTGGATATGTAAAAATAATTGATGCAATAACTAAAGTAATAAGTCAAAGAAATAAAAATGATTAGCAACATTTAAAAAATATTATTAGATACATTTTTGAAATAATGAATTGGCCGTGAAAATATGGAAGTCAAATTTACAAAAACAGAAGAAATTGTAAAAAGTCAAGAAGAATTAATGTTCCCCTGCATGCCCAAATATAGACAACCCGTAGTATTTGTAGAGGGAAGAGGGGCAATAGTAAAAGACCTTGAAGGAAATGAATACATAGACTTATTTGCTGGATATGCAGCAGTCAATATAGGACATTGCCACTCTAAAGTTGTAAACGCAATAATTGAATGGGCAAAGAAAATTCATCATTCTTCATATGACTACTTTAACATCCCATCAGCAATACTTGCTGAAAAACTAGTTAAAATACTCCCTATGAAAGGAGATAAAAAAGTATTCTTCTGTGTAAGTGGAGCTGAAGCAGTTGAAGGCTCAATAAAATTAATGAGAAAATATATGCTTAAAAATAAAAATAAAACTGGACTTGATGTAATTACATTAAGATATAGCTTCCATGGAAGAACACATATGACAACAACTCTCACAGGTCAAAGTAAATATAAATTGGGGATGGCAACAGTTACTGCCATCCCAGGAATAAAAATAATACCTGCACCTTACTGCTATCGATGTCCATTCAAAATGACTTACCCAGAATGCGACACGTACTGTGCACTATATCTTGAAGACGTCATAAAATTTGAAACCTCAAGAGATATTGGAGCATTCTTAGCAGAGCCAATTTTAGGTGAGGGAGGAATAATCGTTCCACCGCAAGAATACTTCAAAAAAGCTGTTGAAATAATTAGAGATTATGATGGACTCTTCATTGCAGATGAGGTTCAATCTGGATTCGCTAGGACAGGAAAAATCTTTGCTGTAGAGAACTATAATGTTGAACCAGATATTATTGCAATGGCTAAAGGATTAACAAGCAGTTTACCTCTCGGAGCGATAGGAGCAAAAGCAGAAATAGCAGACGCATTTGAACCAGGAAACCATTCGTCAACCTGGGGACCAAATGCAGTTTCATGTGCAGCAGCTACAGCAGTGATAGATGTTATTTTAGAAGAAAAAATCTGCGAAAAAGTTAAGATACTTGGAAAATACTTTATGGATGGATTAAATGAACTTGCTAGAAAATATGAATTAATAGGTGAAGTTAGAGGATTAGGCTTAATGATAGGGGTAGAGCTAGTCAGAGATAGAGAAAAGAAAACACCAGCAGTTAGAGAAGCACAGAAAATCAGGGAGAAAATGAGGAAAAAAGGATTTCTAATAGGAGCTGGCGGAGCATATGGGTGTACTCTTAGAATAGAGCCACCATTACTGATAACTAAAGAACAAATTGATAAGGCATTAGAAGCATTCCATACAGTCTTTAAGGAAATGCTTAGCAGAATTTAGACATTAAGAACTAATCCGTCATCTACGATCTTAATCCCAGCATTTTCAACAATTTTTCTCTCTTTACTACCAGTCCTCAAGACAGGATTAGTATGGTTAATATGAATGTAATATTTCAGTGGGACGTTTAGTTCTCTTAGTATCTGTAAACTCTCAACTATTGGGATATGGCCTAACTCCTTTGAAGTCTTATTAATCCCACTTATACGCCGAAGCTCATCATCCCAAAAGAAAGTTCCTTCAAAAAACAGTATATCTACATCTTCAATTTCCCTTATGATTCCTTCATTTAATACTTTAATGTCAGGAATATATGCTATTGATAATTTGCTATGATAAACCTTAAAACCATAAGTATCAGTAAAATCCTCACGATGAGGAACTTTAAATGCCTTAAATGTAAATTCAGTCTCCTTTCCCATGTAATTAATTATTCTAATGAGAGAATTATCAAACGTAACCGTCCTTATAAAGCCTCCGTCTATGAGTGATTTAAAAATAGGAGAGATGTATATAACTGAGGAGACACGAGACGAGCAATAAACTGGAATTTGAAAGGGATAACCAGCTGAGAATTCAAGTAGACCCATAATATGACCCCAATGGGCATGTGTGATTAAAACAGCATCAACAGGTGAAAACCTACGAGAGGAAAAATCATGCATCCCAAATTTAGATTTAACCATCTCCACCTGACATCTCAAATCAGGTGAAGCATCTAAGACTACAAAGTTACCTAGTTCATCCTCTAAAGCTATTGATGATCTCAATCTAGACTTTAACTCATTATTTCTAAATAAACTACAGTTAATACAATTGCAATCCCACTGAGGAAAACCACCATCTTGAGCAGAACCTAAAACTATAACTCTCATGAAGAAATTTATGCAAAGAATTAAAATTTAAACTTTAAATAAAAATCAAGAAAAGGGCCAGAAAAGCGATAACGCTGCCTGGGCAAGTGCCCAGAAAAAGGTCACCCATGATTCTCTAACTGGAAAATCCGGATGTCTCGGTAATGCAGCTTCATTTTCAACATCTCGATTCGAAAGTTCCTTGAGAATCTTTACATAAACATCTCTGAATCTTTCATCCCCTGTAACTCTATAGGCCAAGGCCATTGCCGTTGCAACATTTGCATTCCAAGCATTCTCATCAACATGTCTATGGATGAATCCCTCTGGGATAATATGCAAGAAATTCTCTAAAAGAATTTTTCTGGATAATTCAGAATCACCATATGATGCGATTAATGCAATGGCTTTGTTTGCATTAGTAGAAAAGAAATCATGATTACCAGGTCCAAGATGCTCAGGCTCATCCTCAAATCTCGTAAATTTAACTTCAGCCTCTACTAAAAATTTATTTACAAAACGCTTTGCAATACCTAGAAAACGTGGATTGGCTACATGCTTTCCATACCATGCCAGAATTGCAGTAGCCCACCACGGATCAGAATATTCCCTACCATCGGCATTATCCCTAGACTCAACATGACTTGCAACAATAGATGCACAATGATCCATAAGCTCTCGATACTTAATAACTTTGAAAGTCTTCTCATACATGGAACCTGCAAACATTACATGGGTACAATCATAAATTGCATCTTCATCAATAAATCTATCCCAATTAGATACAACATAAAGCCAAGCCAAACTAATATTACTTAAGAAACGCTTGTCATCACTAATCATAGTATAAAAAGTCCAAACCCAAGAAGCCTCTAAAGTATCATGGAAATCCTCAAGGATAGGCTTTCCCTTAGAAATTTCCCAAGGGGAAACAAAACCCTTAAGTGAACCCTCAACAACAAACGGATCTGAAACTTGACATTTAACCAAAAATTCAGAAGCTCTCCTAAACCAAAATAACACTTCATCGTACTCATTAAATTTTAAAGTTATCACACTAGATTCATCATCAAAGACCATGCTAACCACCACTAAAGGATAACTAGTAAGATACATTCAAATTCTAGTATACTATATTACAACACTAAATAATAACTAGTTTTCTATAATATCCCTACAAAACTGAAAACCGAAAAGCAATACAATTCATTTACTTGTATAGTAGCCGGGGGGAGATTCGAACTCCCGTCGGCAGGGCCAGAGCCTGCCATGCTTGGCCGCTACACCACCCGGCTCCATAAAATCAGTTATCTAAAATTAAATTAAAGTTTTATGTTAAAATAAATAGATAGGGGAGCTTATGTATTCCATGCAATTAATTGATGTTCTGCCAACGTGGTTAATATTGCGAATACTATTGATTCCATTCGTTCAGTAGGAATTTTTGTTTCTTCACTAAGTTGATTTGCCATTTTCTTAACTGTAGTTTCACCATCACATCTTGACCAGATAGCATATATTGCGGGAGGTAATTGATACGTTGATTCAGATTCATGCAGATGCACTAATATTCCCTGAGGAGTTAAGCCTAACTCTTCACCCATCTTTAAGGGTTTTCTACTTAATTCCTCTTCAGATGGTTTGGGAAGTGTAGGAGCTTCTTTTTCAGGTTTAGACAAACTTTTCTCCTCCATAAATTATGCTTTCCTTTTATAAGGCTTAACATTAGAGCCTCCAGATTCACTGGTTAAATGTTCAATTTTTCCATATCTACCAATATTCAGTCGAGGTTCACCTCTAAAGGAAGTTACATATCCATTTCTTATTCGTACAATGTCACCTTGCTTAACTAAATTAATGTCATCGCCCCATAATGTAAGTATTATTGAGCCAGTATTATCAGATACTTCGAACTCCGCTAAGGTAACTCTCCTTCCATCTCTAGTTGTAACAGTCCTAGGCTGAAAAGCCCTCATCACTGTTACTTCAACATTTACTCGACTCATACCAGGCCTTAAATCCCTCACATTTACCACAGACATGCACACCTTACTTTTATTGAAGGCTACAAAGCTTTCTTTGTAGCCTTCGATAGCTGGACTATCATTATACTATTATTTAAGTGTTTTGTAGATTTCAAAACCACCCTCAATATAAGAGTAACAAAAATAAGGTACAATACATTTAGAAGCAAAACTTAACTTAAAATTAAAGATATAAAGAATGAAGATCAATTTTAAATCTCAAGAGATAGAGTTTATATAAGAATACCGAAAAGTTTATATATATGTTGCTAATGAAGTCGTTATTTGCCGAATGAAGTATAATATAACGGGATTATAATGTCCGATTAGTTCTCTGACGGCTTCTCATGCTAACATAGGAGGTGGAAAATATGATTGTAAACTCAAGTGAAGCTCAAGAAAAGAAAGAAGTAAAGCTAACTTCATCAGTTATCGAAAAATGTCCTGAATGTGGTAGTACACGTCTTATTAAAAATTTCGAACGTGGAGAAATTGTATGTGCAGATTGCGGTCTAGTTATAACTGAAAAGTTAATTGATATGGGACCAGAGTGGAGGGCATTCACACCAGAAGAAAAACAAAAAAGAAGTAGAGTTGGGTCACCCATAACATTAACAGTACACGACAAAGGATTATCAACAGTCATAGATTGGAGAGACAAAGATGCATTCGGCAAAAAACTTGAACCAAAAAGAAGAATTGAAGTTATTAGATGGAGAAAGTGGCAAATCAGAACTAGAGTTCATAGCTCACTAGATAGAAATTTAGCTCAAGCAATGAGTGAACTAGATAGAATAAGCTCCCAACTAGGATTACCTAAAGGCATCAAGGAAGAAGCAGCAGTAATTTATAGGAGAGCAGTAGAAAAAGGCTTAGTTAGAGGAAGAAGTATTGAAGCAGTTATGGCCGCATCAATATATGCTGCATGTAGAATTAGAGGAATACCGAGAACGTTAGATGAAATAGCGAAATTCACAAGAGCTGGTAGAAAAGATGTTGCTAGATGCTATCGACTACTTTTAAGAGAAGTTAATGTAAAAGTCCCTCTATCAGATCCAGAAGCATTCATACCTAGAATTGCAAGTGACTTAGATTTAAGTGGAACTGTACAACGAAGAGCAGCAGATATTGTAAGAATGGCTAAAGCCATGGGTATAACTGCAGGTAAAGATCCAGCTGGCTTAGCAGCCGCAGCCATATACATTGCATCATTACTTGAAAATGAAAGAAGAACACAAAAAGAAATTGCCCATGCAGCTAGAGTAACTGAAGTCACAGTACGTAATAGGTATAAAGAGCTAGTAAAGAAACTTAAGATCGAGCTACCGCCCCAGTAGCACTCTTCATCTTCATTTTAGCAAGCTTAACGGTGACCTTCAAATCATCTATTGACATTTTCTTGACTTCTAGATATCCTGAAGCAACTGCATCATTAAACAACTTTTCACCGTTATCAGTTCTAATCAAAACAGTTGTCCATCCTGAAGGGGAATCCACACCACCAACTGAAATGTCAGCAAATCTAGCTGAAAAATCATCACAGAATTTACAGCCATATCTACCAAAAACCTTAACTTCCTTCAAGGGTACACTAAGCAGAATTTCAGCGTTAGATTTAACAATAAACTTACCCTTTGTAATCTCAAACTTAGTTACTCTAGATAAATCAATATTCCTACTAGCTAAGAAGTCGTCGAATAAGCCTTTATAGAAGAAACTTTCGGAACAAAATAATCCAATAGCAAACTTAACCCTTAGACCATACTTAATATGACCCCAATCAGAAAATTGCATTTTCCTCAAAGCCCTAATTTGACATCCAACACCTACGAAACCAACACTCTCAACGTTATATTCTTCAACAGCAGATGCCAAAGCCATCAAAGATGGACTTGAAACATACTTAGAGGAAGCTGACTTTAAAAGGTCATCTTTATTAAAGGCAATCATCGGTTTAGGTTTCCAATAAAGTTTTTCATCAATCCCAGTCACAATAGCAGCCTCGATCAAACCATTATCTAAAGCATAATTTAGTAGAGCAGTAGTAGCACCACCATCTTGAGCCACTACTATTATATCATTATCAATAGCCTTAGCTGCATAAACAGATTTGATAAATCCAATAGGACTACTCGAAAATATCTCTCCAAATAATTTCCGCTCAATTAAAGCCCAGTCAGTAGGAGTTTTAGGACACTGCTTATAACAGTAACCACATGCAATACATCGTCCAATTAATGCTGGATACTCGTCTCTAATTCCAATAGCTGAAACTGGACATGAAGCAACACATGCTCCACACAAAGTGCAGGAATCACGGCGAATAATCTCTGAATATAAATGTCCCCAAACTCTCTTTACCCTCGCAGACAATTGTCATCACCATGCAAAAAAAGTTCATCATTAAGTCTTAATAAGACTTACTCTAGAGTAATCAGGAAAACTAATAAGACACCAGTACTCAATGTAATAGAACTAATAGAACAATGAAATGGAGGAACCAAATGATAGAAAACTTTGAGACAAGAGCTGCAAGATACATTATGGAATGGGGAGAATGGATTGAAAAACTTAAGTTATTAGCTGAGCTAGAAATTGATATAGAAAACCTCGACATATACCTTAAAAAACTAGTAGACCTGCAAAATCAAGATGGAGGATTCCCTAAAAAATGGATTAAGGGGAAAAGTTCAGGGATAATGGAAACCGCTACGGCAGTAGAGCTCCTATCAAAACTAAGAATTAAAAACGAAGCCACTAAAAAAGCAATAAAATACTTACTACAAAGACAATTAATAAATGGAAGCTGGAGAGAAGAAGAAGAGCACATTAGAGGAAAAAGTCCTAGAACAATTCTCCTAACTGCTAAAGTGATCAGGTCACTCTTATCACATAACATTAAAGGAGAAAAAATTGAGAAGGCGATAAAATTCCTAATAAGGGGACAGAGAGAAGACGGATTCTGGCTAACATCAACAAATGAAGTAGCAGAAATAGACCTCGAAGCAACAAATGAAGCAGCATTAACATTACTAGAACTAAACGATGAATACTCAGTTAAAGTAGCCAAACTAGGAATAGATGCGATATGGAAATGGTTCATGGAAAAAGCAACAGAAGAATGGAGTGATCCACCTAAAGAAGCAATAATTATTACAGAGGCATTAATAAAAGCTGGGTTGGGCGAAGCAGAGGCTGTTAGAAGAGTACTTAAAAGCTACGTGAAAACAGAGAAATGGAGATTTGGCGATAAAAGAAGCATAAGTACAAATGAAGCTATAAAAGTATTAGAAGAACTACTACTAGCAAAAGTCATAGACAGAAAGAAAATTAAAAAAGAAGTAGAAAGACTCATAACAATTAGGAAAAAATTAAAAGATTTAATAGAAAAAAATGAACAACAAATAAGAAAATACTTTTTAATCAGATTTGATGAAATAGGAATAAAACCAGATAATCCCCAACAAAAAATACTCCTGGGATGCTTCCTATATTCAATGATGGATCAATTCTTCTGGACATCAGAGGAATTTGATCCTCAAATAGAATATAGAGGAATAGTAGGATTAATTGGAGGAATAGATAAAATAGACAGATATAAGGATTTTGAAACAGTAAAGGAAGCATTCTTTAAGAGCAGAGCATTAAGAGGAATTGCTAGAAGAAGGAAAATTGAAGTTGCAAGTGGAATATCATTATTTGCAGAGTTTCTTTCAAAATATGGACCCTTTAAAAACTTCAATGAATTTGCCATAAAACTTAGAGCATACATTCTATTCGAAGTTGCACCTAAAGTGTCAGGATGGGATACATCCTACAATTTAGGAAAATTGCTAAGACTATTTTCAAAAGCGGAAAACTCAACGGAAAAATTAATGGAATCACTGACAATATCCCTGGAATGCTTACCAGCAGTAGGAACAAAAATAGCTACACTATTCCCATTCTATGCCTTCTGGATATTTGAAATATGGCCTGAAGTAAAGAAATATGTTAAATGCCCCATAGACTGGAACATAGTTAAGCCCTATGGAATGCTACAGTTAAGCTGCATGACCCTTAAAGAACTAAGAAGAGATCCAAAAAAAGCATCTCGTGCAATTTATAGACTAGCAGAAGAATTGTTCCCACAAGACCCTGCTAAAATTTCATTTCTATGGATAGTTGGACATGAATGGTGCACCAAACCATATAGATGCTATGGCTTAGCTGGGAGAAAATGTTGGATATTTGAAATATGCACGAGGGGAAAGAAATGAGGGAAAGGAAAATCTGGAATGAATACCTGACAAAATTTACAGCAAGACTCGAAGGAGGATATCTAGAAAACTTAAAAGAAATTATTAGAAAAAAGGAAATAATCGTCATAAAACATCATTACATGAGATTGAAGAAATCCGGAATAAATAAAAAAAGTAAGAAAGCATTAATGGACATTTTCACCTATAGTATCTTCGACCTATACTACTGGAAACTCAGAAAACGAGGAACAACTCCAGCAGAGGAATTAAAACGATTTAGAAAGACAATAGACACCTTAGAAAAATACCTAGATGAAGACTTAACATATTACACACTCAAAGATGAATGTAAACATATAGGAAAATTAACTAGAAGAAATATTGAAAAAATAATCACAACATTAAGACACATGGCTGAATCAATAAAAAGAGTTAACAAACGAAGTATAATTGAATTTTCTAAAAAATTGAGAAACCATGTAATGTTTAATGTATCTAAAGAAATACGAGATTCAATATTTCTCAGAAAAGCAAGATACTTTGGATTACTAACATCCAACATAGTTGAAAATAATTTATCAGCATTAGAAGCCATTAGATTATCAATATCATGCTTACCTGAAGGTCATCCCTACATCGCAGACATATTCCTCTATTTAACAAGCAAGGTATATAAAATTTGGAACAGCAAAATTAAAAGCCAATTAAATGCACCCATAGATACAGGAGTATCTGAAGTAAGCTTAAGCCTTGGACTAACAGATAAAAAACTTGAAAACTTAACATATCTATCTTTACATTACCAAGTATACCAGACAATTTCACAAACATTGTTCCCGGAAGACCCCTCCAAAATGATTGTGCTGAGAGCAGTAGCAGAAAGATGGTGCTACGATAAAGAATGGAAGCTATGTAAAAATTGTTGGTTAAATGAAAACTGCTCAAAAGAATATTAAAAATCTATTCTCCAAACTTTCTACTTCTCAATGAGTAATTCAATAATAATGGCATTAAATCAACACCTCTAATTCGCCTCAAACCACCCCTCAGAACACTTCTCTCATTAAATTCCCTTACATCATCAGGAACAATCGTTGAAGCCGAAATCAGTACTGGCGATGGATCACCAACATGATCACCATAACTTAAAGGAGTCACATGATCTGCAGTTACTGCAATACATAATTTATCCAAACCAATATTGTCAAGTAAAAAGCCAACCATTCTATCTATACGTTCAATCATCCAAACTTTCTCTTTAACAAGACCGTCATGACTTGCCACATCAGTACCCTTCACGTTAATTACAACTAAATCAAAATTTTCAATAACTTCAACTGTAGCTCTAGCTTTAGCCATTAAATCTGAATTCAATCCTCCAGTAGCACCGTTAACATTAATTACAGTGAAACCTAATGTTTTACAAATACCCTTAATTAAAGGTACTCCAGCAATACAAGCAGCTTTTAAATTAAACTTATCCTTAATTGATTGAACATGGGGAAGCGTTCCTGCACCTCTACATAAAACAATATTAACTGGAGGTAAACCCTTTGAAATTCTAATTTTATTTGCCGGATGATCCTTTAAGACTTCATGTGACTTTAAAGTAAATTCATTAATGATTCTAGCTGTTTTTATGGCAGCTTCATCATTACTCAAAGGCATCGCTTTTAACACCTTCAACCCATTCTTTCCTGGATCAGTATTAGAAACCAAACTGGAAATTCCAGATCCTCTAAGAACTAAAGCACCTCGATGTTCAATAGAATGCTTAAAAATTAACTTTACATTACCTGTAGAAACAAGTCTTAATTTATTTAAAACTTCTTCAAAAATTGGACCCTCACTCACACATCTACCGGCACGTCTATCCACCACAATTAAGTCATCAGTTACAGTTGCAAAATTACATCTAAAAGCTATATCACCAACCCTTATTGGTAAGCCCATACCTATAGCTTCAAAGGCTCCTCTACCTGTATAATTTTTTATTGGGTCATATCCAAGTAAAGCTAAATGTGCAGGCGCACTTCCAGGAGCAATACCAGGAGAAATAACATCAATTATCCCTGTTATACCACGCTTCGCAAGAAAATCTAAATTCGGTGTATCAGCAACTTCAAGTGGAGTTTTATCTCCAAGCTCTCTAACTATTCGATCACCCATTCCATCCCCTATTACTAGTACGATTTTTAAGACTTTGTTTTTCATAATTTTACCTCAAGTGCTCTTCTACAAATCCACTTAAAACATCCTCTAAGTTAGGTTTACTAATTTCCTCTAACTCAAAGGTAACTCTAACAACAGGCTTGTCAATTTTAATAAATCGTCTTAAATCTGTAGGTGTAGCCATTACAATACTATCACAATCTGCTCTAATCAAGGTTTCTTCTAACTCTCTCAATTGTTCTTCCCCATAACCTAGGGCAGGAATAGCTAGGGTGTTACGTTTCTCAACCACTTCTCTTATAGATCCAACAGCACACGTTAAGGGAGAAATTATTTCGCAGGCACCATATTGCTTTGCTGCAACATATCCAGCACCAAAGGCTAAATCTCCATGTAAAAGAGTAGGGCCATCCTCAATTACAAGAACTCTCTTACCTCTAATGAATTCAGGTTTATCCACTGAAACTACTGAATTAGCTCTAATTATAATGGCCTTTGAATTAACCTCTCTGATTTTTATTTCGACTTTTTCTACGGCTTCTCTATCCACTGAGTTAACTTTGTTTATTATAATCACATCAGCCATTCGAACATTTAGCTCTCCTGGAAAATATCTTAACTCATGACCAGGTCGCATTGGATCAGCTACAACTATTAACAAATCAGGCTTATAGAATGGAAAGTCATTATTTCCACCATCCCATAAAATTAAGTCGGCTTCCTTCTCAGCTCTTCTTAAAATTAATTCGTAATCAACTCCAGCATATACAGTTAATCCCAAGTTAATATGTGGCTCATACTCCTCCTTCTCCTCAATTGTACATTGATGTTTTTCAAGATCTTCAATTTTATCAAAACGCTGACAGATTTGTTTACGTAAATCACCATAGGGCATTGGATGTCTAACAACAACAACATTAACCCCCATTTTCTTTAATATCCTTGCAACTCTCCGGCTTACAGTACTTTTCCCTGCTCCAGTTCTAACTGCACATACAGCCACAACTGGAACTTTAGCCTCAAGCATAGTATCCTTTGGTCCAAGTAATCTAAAACTTGCCCCTGAAGCCATGGCTATAGAAGCCTTATGCATAACATATTCATGTGAAACATCACTATATGAAAAAACAACTTCATCTACATTATATTTATCTATTAACTCTGGAAGCATTCTTTCAGGATATATTGGAACACCATTAGGATAACGAGGACCAGCCAATTCAGGTGGATACACTCTCTTCTCTATCCCCGGTATCTGAGTAGCAGTAAAAGCAATAACTTCATAGTTAGGATTATTTCTAAAATAGACATTAAAGTTATGGAAATCTCTCCCAGCAGCACCCATTATAATTACCCTTCTAACCATAACGATCACCAACAAATAATTGATGAAAGAAGTATAAATAAAATTAACATTTCAAACCTTCAAATTTCTTAAGCCACTTCAATATAAGTTCATCTACTGGAGGGTGTTTTCTACGTCTCCTTCTAGGAAAGAAGGGGCACCTACCTACAACTTCGACAGCCTTGAGAGCTAATTCATCAGCCTCTCCTACTTCAAATTTATCCCATCCTAAATAGTGCTTAAAGGAATTAACATCAGTCCAGCTTAGATCAAAAGAATCTAAGTCATTTAGACTAATACAAACAGCAACCCTATTCAAAGACCTATGTAGACTCAATGGACAAGTAAACAATCTCTGAGGATCATGTTCATTATCAATCCTTAAGTTTTCAGCTGAAAAGGAAAGACTATGAAATTTCCATTCAAGCTTCATAATAGTGTATTCAACTAAAGCATACGCCAAATCTAAAGGATTATGCTTATCCCTTAACTCTGGAGAAAGGGCATTATGATGGATATGTACATGTGCACCCTCACCACTCCACTTTACAATAATAGACTTGCTAATATCATTAGATTCAAGAAAAGAAACAATCTCTCTACAAGCATCAATAGTAGCTTTCCAATGAAGCAAATCATTATCTATATCCCATGTAGGAGTACATGCAACAATATTATTTAAGTCAACAATATGCTCGAATTTGCTCAATTTACCATAGACATTAGCTGTTGCATATATAGTTCTCAAACCCATCCTTCCCCAAAAATCAACATACTTCTCAAGATCAAATTTAGAAGAAATATGGAGAGGAACACCCTTAAAATACCGCCTCAATAAGAATTTCTCTTTTCCACTTTCCCGTTTACAGTGAAATGCAATCCATCTCTTTTTTAGTCTATCAAATCCCTCAACATAAGTATGACACCACTTCACAATTTCATTTTGTACATCATCCCTCGAATAATGCTTCATTATTAAATTAGACGGCAATATTCTCAGCCACTTCATTTTTAAGAAAATAGAGTATTAAATTCATTTGGTGAAGAAATGGCAAAAAGAAAAGAAAAAATACCATTTCGAGTCAAAATGGCTGATGGAAGCATAGAGACAGTGTATGCCTACTCTGAAAAGCAAGCAATGTTCTTTGCATCAAGACTCGGGAAAAGACCTGTAAGAGTAGTTGGAATATTAAATGAAGAAGTAAGAGAAAAAGGAACCCTAGTCACTATGAAGGATGAAGACTTTATGAAGATGCTAAAAGAACTTGAAAATGCATATTACGGAGGAGATTATTTAAAAGCAGTAAAACTTCAAATAGAGATTCACAAGGCAATAGCTGAAGGTAGAGTATCATGGACCAATGAATTAGAAAGAAAATATAAAATATTTAAGTACTGGTGAAAGAATGAGAGTAAAAGTAAGATCAACTAAGACGCTTTTTATTCTAATTTTATTGTCAATCCAAATTTTCCTATTAACACCCATCCAAACAACAGGAAAAGAAGTGATATTGGAAAGTATAGATGTCAGACCAGGCATATACGTATTCTATGAAGACACAGATGGAGAAACAACTTTCAATATAACATATTATTCATTAAGAGAATACCATGAAGATCCGCAAATAAACGTAACAATAGAAGTGAATGGAAAAAATTACTGGTCAGTTTTTTCACTGAGAAATAGAAAGTTAAAAAATGGGACACTAAAGGAATGGAGATATTATCCTCTATGGATACCTAAAGGATTAAAAATCAACTCAGAAATTAAAATATACAACTCAAAATTCAAAGTTATAGAGATCAACAAAAATGAAATTATTATATCAAATCAAACTTTAACATTAACTTACGATAAATTTTCAGGTTCATTCATAAAAGGAGACCTAATACTAGGAGATAGACAATATGAAGTCACATTAAAAAAGACTAACATGCATTTTAGACGGATGCTCTTCCAAAACATCTATATAGACTGGGAAGAGTTAACAAGTATTCTTAAAAAAATCAATAAAAATCAAGTACAAATATACTCTATAGGAAAAAGCTGTCTTGGAAGAGATATCTGGGCTTGTGAAATAAAGGCTAGAAAAACAGAGAAGGCAGTTATAATTATTGATGGAGGAATGCATGGAAGTGAAGTAATAGGAGTTAAAACCGCAATATATATTCTTACAAGAATTCTCAATGAAAGCTCTCAAATCGAGGCTTTAGACTATATTACACTAATAATAATTCCCATGGTTAATCCAGATGGTGTAGAAGCATCAAAATTTCTTCCAGCCAAACCTCCAATCCTACTGAAATATGCAAGAAGAAATGCAAGGGGAGTAGATCTAAATAGAAATTTTCCATATGGATGGAGTGATGGTGGATCAACAGATTATAAAAGCCCCGACTATAGAGGTATTGCACCTGAAACCGAGCCAGAGGTAAAAGCACTGCTAAATGTTTTCAAAAATAGAAACATAAAATTCTATATAAACCTACATTCAGGAATAAGTGCCACATTAATCCCAGGATATGAAAGAAACCCTTACAGGGAGTTATATATAAATGAAATTGCAAGAGGAATAGCAAACATATTTGATCACCCAATAGCTAGAGGAAAATTTTACGGAGGATCAGCAAACTGGATACTATTCGCATATGAAAATAAGGCATTGTCAATAATAATGGAACTATATGGAAATAGGGAACAATTAGAAAAAGATTGGTTCAACTTTTATAATCCAACCACAGACATTGATGTAAATGAAATATGTGAAAAAACATATTATTCAGTCCTATATATAATTGGAAAAACACTTACTTGGATTGAGAAGATAGAAGAGAGCAGCAAAATAGAAAGTCAAATTACCATAATAATTGCCATTACCATGCCTATCATATTAACTATAATTTTTCTAAGAAGAAAAGTTAAACAACCAGTTTAACACTTATTCATGCTAACGTCATTTTCTGGAAATTCAAGTTCTTTCAAATACTCAGCTTTTTTAATATTTCGCATGACCTTAAATGGAAGAGAAATATCTTCCTTTCTAATTTCAATAGGACCAACAATCATTAAACCCTTACCATCAACAATTTCAATTTCATGCATCCTCAAATCATGTGGAGTTTGACGCATCTTTTCAATTAATATAAACCTCCTTAATCTTCCACTTCTCACAAAACGTCTAAATCTAATTATACCATCACCAATATGCTCTGTACCCCAACCAAAGGCTTGAGAAGTTGTAACTGCATATTGAGAAGTTGCCATTATAGTGAAATCCCATTTAGACAAAACTTTCTTTATAAAGTAGCTATATTTTCTAGCCATAGCAGGCTTATCAAGCCAAAATGCAGATAAAGAATCTATAACGAGTCTAGCTCTACCATAACCAAGCTTTCTCTTTGCTTCAATAACCTTATTTATCAACTCCTCAATATCTAATGTTCGAAGACACCATGGATCATCACCAACTGAAAGCAATGCATCCACAATTATCAATTTACCCTCATCAATTGCAGTTTCAAAATTCATGTTAAATTGGGCAGCTTGACGAATTATCGAACTTCTACTCTCCTCAGTTGTTACATAAATACACTTATCGCTAACCTTAACTCCCTGCCAAATAAAATGCAAACATAAAATAGTTTTACCTGTTCCAGGCTCGCCAGTAACTGCAACAAAAAATCCTCTAGGTATTCCACCCGCAAGCATTTTATCGAGTTCTATTATCCCAGTAGAAAGACGTTCAATCTTTACATTCAACATAATCCCCTAAGAAATACAGACTAACAATTATATTAACTTAAACTTAAAGAATAAAGCTTAAAGAAAAGCCAATAAACCCTCCAAAAGCAGTTGACATAAAATTAACTACATGATTATTGAGGAAGGAAAACCCTTTAACAAGTTTACCTCTAGATCCACAATTATGAAAGAGATGCTCACTCATCTCTCCACATTTTTCACACCAATATTGAGCTTGAATGGTTGCTCCCAGAAAACTATCAAATGTAGAACCAAAAAAACCTGAGAGAATAGATATAACGAATATCTTAAATGGAGAAAACGACGGCTCCACATTTATTAATAATGCAATCAAACCAATTATTGTTGAAGCTAGAAAAATAGCAACTTCACCATACGGGGAAATAGCACCAGAGGTACCAGGAGGAACCTCCCTCTTAAGGTTAGTTATAAGTCTTGGTTTTTTAGGGTAAAGTAGGCCGATTTCAGTTGCGAGAGTGTCTGCTGCAGCAGTACTAATAGCCCCCAGAAAACCACCAAAGAAGACCCCTCCACCTAAAAGACCTTCAGCAAATGCAAAAAAGGCGGCAACGCCACCATTACCAATAACGTTAGTCCAGGCTCTTGCCCCACCCTTAGCCTCAGCAACTCCTAATCTACATTTAAGATCATACTTGTACTTGGTAAAGAGGCTTGCAAAAAAGTGAAAAGTAAGTAGGATTGCAAACCATTTCCATCCGCCAAAAAACAAGATAATAAAACCAATTATGAAAGCAGCAATTGTACCAGTATAATCTACAAGTTTAAACCTTATGGATATTAAAGCTAAAAATATTAAAACACAAAGAGCAATAAATAAATCAGTGGACAATTGAAGCATTACCATAACCACCGAAGGACTCCGATATTAATGTCCCCCTATGCTAATATTAAATTTAACGCAGTAAAATTTATAATTGAGGCGGGAAAATGAACAAAACATTCACACTTCTAATAGCATTGTTAGCTGGAATCAGTATACCAGCATACTCTTTATCATCAGCACTAGCAACTATGATACTATACTTCAAGAAAAAACGTGTACTAGAAGTAATTAGATCAGTTGCAGGAGGACTTTTAGCAACAACCACACTGTATATTGCATCATCAGGTATGCATTTAATAATAGAAAACATAATTGATAAAAACACGGAACTATGCATATTAATGATACTCTCAGCAATCATGCTAATATATGGGCTAGGTACTATCGGAGTGTTTGGTCAACCTTGGCATGGCAAGCCTCCAGGAAAAATATGTGAAATAGTCGAAGAGAAACCATCAGGATCATCAACACTTCTAGGATTTATACTATACTTTAAACCGACAATTGTAGGAAGCATAGCATTTATCATGTCAACTATTATAAACAATCCAAGTCAAGCAATATGGTATTTCTTGGCATTATATCTTGGAATCACAATATCAACAATAACATCTTGCTACTATGGTTCAATAATCATTCAAAATGCAGATGACTGTGAGAGATATATAGAGAAAATCAGGAAAAATTCAGGTCTTATAGTAGTGATAGCAGGATTTATAGGAATATTATCTATTTTCTAAATGGATGCCTATGAAAATATATAAAGCCCTAACAATAGCTGGATCAGATTCAGGTGGAGGAGCAGGAATTCAAGCTGATTTAAAGACATTTGCAGCCTTCAGGGTTCATGGAATGACAGCCATAACAGCAATAACAGCTCAAAATACAACCGAAGTACGAGGAATACATGTCCTACCACCAGAATTTATTGCAATGCAAATAGACTGCGTAGTAGAAGACATTGGAGCAGATTCAGCTAAGACAGGGATGCTTTATACAAAGGAAATAATCGATGCAGTGGCAAAGAAAATTGAAGAATATAGTATTCCAACTGTTGTAGATCCGGTAATGATAGCCAAATCAGGAGCAAGACTCCTATTAGACGAGGCAATAGAAAAATTGAAAAAAAATTTAATACCAGTAGCAACTGTAGTAACACCCAACATCCCTGAAGCTGAAGAAATTGTCGGCTATAAGATTAAAGACTTAGGAGACATGGAGAAAGCTGCTGAAGACATTTCAGAGAAGGGAGCAGAAGCAGTAGTTGTAAAGGGAGGACACCTAGAAGGAGATGAAGTAATTGATATCTTATATTATCGAGGCAAAATCTTCAAATATAAAAAGAAGAAAATATATTGTAAGACTACACATGGAACTGGTTGCTCATTTTCAGCTGCAGTAACCGCATTAATAGCAAAAAGATATACTATACCAGAAGCCGTTCAAAAAGCCAGTAAATTCATGGAGAAGACAGTAAAATTTGGACTAAAAATTGGAAGAGGACACGGTCCAGTAAATCCAATGGCAATTCTATATGAAAACGCAGAGAAATATCAAGTATGGAAAAATGTGTTAGAGGCACTAAAAATAATTGAAAACTCCCCTGAATTAATCCCACTACTCCCCGAAGTAAGAATGAATCTAGGCGAAGCACCATTATATGCTGAAACAGTGAAAGATATCTGTGCAATAGATGGAAGAATAACACTTGTAAACGGAAGATTAAAAGGAGCAGGATGCCCAAAGTTCGGAGCATCAAAACATGTGGCGAAAATTATACTTACAACTATGGAAATAAATCCAGAATTCAGAGCTGCACTAAATATAAAATATGATAAAGAAATATTAGATGTCTGCAAAGAATTAGGAATGAAAATTGCAGAATTTAAAAGAGAGGAAGAACCACCAGAAATTAAGAAAATTGAAGGAGCTACATTGAAATGGGGAATAAAGAAAGCGATTAAAAATCTAAGTGAAATACCAGACATAATCTATGATGAAGGAGAAAAAGGAAAAGAACCAATGATAAGGATTCTTGGAAGAACTGCCCTTGAAGTTGTATTAAAAGCAAAGAAAATAGGGAAATTAATAGAGAAGAAGCAGAAAAAAAGAGGAAACTTATCCAGCCAATTTAAGCCAGTCGAATAATAGAAAGCTTAGTCTGCCTAGCATTAAGTTATACCTTGTTACCACAGTTTTAGCAAATGCGAAGCCGAAGGCAAGCATCATAAACCATCTGCCAACATCAGCTATTCTCTTACCACTTCCAGTATGTAATACTGGAAACGTGAAGATGAAGTAGTATAGCGAAGTAGTAACACCGACAATGAATATTACATTACTTAGTAGAGCAAAGGCTTCTGGCTGTGCAAGACTCACTTTAGCTGTTGCTGCAATTTGATCTAAGAAGCTCGTACTTATAGTTCGAGTAAATGCAGCAGTAATACCAGTGCCAACAACTACAGCGATACCATATCTATAAAGCCAATATAGTGTTCTATGGTATCTCATGTATAAGAGTAATCCTAGTATAATAGGAATGATATAGTGTGCTTCGCCGGCAGTAACATGATCAACTCCATAAGTTTTAATGCTAGCCAATGAAACAGCTAGTGCATAGCCTACTGAAGCCCCTACATAAGTATGTTCTGCAAACTTGAATAATGGATTATCTCTATAGGCAATGCTCCATAAGAATATATTTAGGAGAGCTCCAACCCATATACCAACTTCTGTCCAAAACTCGGCCATCTACTTAACCCCCCTTCTTCTGGAGCTTCAAGGAGAAGTATGCTATGTTTGCTAGTATTATGAAAAGTATTACCATTATATGTCCTAGGCTAAAGGAATCAGCCTTCTTAATTCCTTGACCTGGCTTTCCAATTAAGAACTCGTATTCTCCTCCCTTGTCTGCACCCACTAAAGCTTTGACTTGCTCTGGATAGTAGGGCTCAATAGTTGGCATCATCATTGCTAGTACAACGTTTAAGTACTTTACACCATAAGGTGTAACCCATTGCCTAATCCATCCAATAGCTACGTCTCCAGATGGAGTTAAGCTAATTAATAGTTCAAAGTCAGGTGCACCCTTAATTCCCTTTAACATAGGAATTTGATCTAGTGGTGT
>NZ_JBTVBB010000003.1:0-25805 GCF_058356305.1 Candidatus Culexmicrobium sp. | reverse complement strand
ATTTACGGCCATACTCAATAGTTGGCTTGGGAGTCGGAGGCTTAGCCTTAAATTCAACTGGAATCCCCCTCTTAAGTTTTCCTAGAAGCTTTGAAAGCCTACCCTTCTCAGCTTGAGATGAAGCTTTTTCAGCCAATGGAACCTCAACTTCACCTCCACCACCCTTACTCTCAAGTCTCAGCAGAAATGAAATGTAGTCGCCTAGAAGGCTTTGAACACTATAAAGCTTAAAGTAAAACTCATCAGGATTCTCAAATAATTGACCTCCACTAGCAAACTTAACAAACTCATCTACTATTAGGTCGACTTTACGTTCACGCTCACGCAGATCATCCATCTCCTTCCTCAACGAGTCGAAATGCTCCAAAATAAAGCTCATACAATCACCTCACTTCTTAGTGAAGCTTTGAAAGATGAACAGCCCCACTATAGTTCCCATAGCCGCCGAAACAATTACATCCAAACCAAACATCCTAGGCAAGACAGCTGCAAACAAAACCTGGAAAAACAGCATGGTTGATGCAAGCTCAAAATACCTGGCAGCTGGAGGCTTAAAACCAAGCAGCCTAGCCTCCTCCTCAGTAGGCGGAATCAAAGCCCTAGCCCTAGTAGCTGTACGAGCAGCATCAAGCTCTTTAGCCATCCTCGCCAATTCCCTAGTCATTTCATCATGACGCTTCTTCATAGCCTAAATCTCCTTCTTCAAACGCCTGTTCTCACTGTGAAGGTACAATGCAGATCTAATACTACTGCCAATAGCAGCTATAGCTTCACGCTCAACAGGCTTCAGGGTGGAAATTTTAGCCTCAAAACTCCTGCTTTTAGGATCAATCATAGGAATAAAGATGTGAACTCTACACTTACCATAAGGGTGAACTTTAACCCAGCCGCGAACATCATATCTTATTCCAAATACAGCCTGACGTCTAAGAAAGCCAAAGGGAAAGGTGAATGCAATTCGCCATGAAGGAATACTGTACTCCTCAACACTCCTATCAGCCAGTACAATCCAAATACGTCTAACAAAATCATGCCTACAACCATAAATTCTAACCCTGGTGCGAAGATCCAAAGCCTTAAGCCTCTCAAGTCTATCCTTAACCTTCTTTAGATGATCACGCCTAGACAGGGATAGAGTCTTATCCTTCAGCTTCTCCCCAATATCATAAAGAGCCAACGTTCTAAAAGCTTAAATTGCAGGCTCACTCAAGAAGTGACTAATATCGACAAGAATACCATCAAACCTCCTATACACACCTCGCTCAGTAAACCCGTAGAATAACTGATATCCAATTAGTCGGCCCCTAAATCCAGGCCTAATATTACCATAAAGCCAACTAACCAAGATCAAGTCTGAAACAACAGCCAAAATAGTAGGTATAGGATACCTTGCATAGTATAGTTGTATCGTGCCTGTGAAGAAGCCGAATACTAGGCCGCCCAGCAAAACAGTCAAAAGCAAAGCGGAAAAAGTCATCAATCTTACTCATCCTCCTCTAAGGTGAAAGTAAAACAATGAAGAAGAAGTAAAGCAAAACACCAACAATTACTATAAATATAATCTTATTTGGAAAGTGATGATCATCAACAGTTGCAGTCTTCTTAGATTTACCCTTAGACCTAGCTTTAACTGGCTTCCTTGTTAAACCTTTAGCTGTGATCTCAGCTACAACCGGCCCACTCTGCCCCATCTTCACGGCGCCAATCAGGCCGCCAACAAAAACACAGCTTACAATTACAAGACTAGTCCACGTGTTAGCTTGAAAACTTTCAAGGTTAGCCTTAAGCTTCAATATTTCTTCATCAAGCTTCTTAACTAAAACTCCGAAGGCCTCCCTAAGATCGCCAACCTCCCTGCTTAAACCCTTAAATTCATGCTCAACCTCAACCAAGCGCCTACTCAAATCAACAACCTGAAACCCAAGATCATCAATATAACCCTTAAACTCACCCCTCAAATCACTCAGCTTCTCATAAAAAGTTAAAGTGTAATTTTCAAGGAGGTCCTGAATCTTCCTCTCAGTCCTATTAGCAAGCTGTTCAAGGAGGCCAGCAACATACTTGCCCTGGGCTCAGCAACCTCCTCAGCAGTAAGGTAGCGTAGGGCCGGGGAGGTAGATAAATCAACATAAAAGATTATGGTGGAGCAGTTTAAAGCAAAGGTTACAAGGTAGTCGCTCAGAGCATTATGGCTGTAGGCTCTAATCGTAAACTCGTTTAGGCATGAACTATCGACCTTTCACACTTGAAGATTTAAGCCAACGATAGATTGTCTTTAATGGTATGTTAAGTTCTTCAGATATTTGCTTTACAGTTAGACCTCTCATCCTTAAGTCTATTGCTTTAATTTTCTTTTTTCTCCTATCAGCTTTACTGTACCTTGACTTGTTTACGAACATTATACAATCATCTTTGTCTAGAAGAGAAAGTGCAAATTGGAAAGCTTCAATACTCCTACTTTTTTTGCTCATGTAACCTTTTAGTCTAATTTTATATCCTTTTACTATAAAATGTTTCAATTCCTTCAGTGCCGGTTTAATAATATTAAAGTTCATTGTTGTTGAATTAAAGATGACATCCACTACTTTAACATCATTTCTTATTTTGATTATATAACTCTTATTTGTTGAAATTCTTTTACTCATAACTGTCACCTAACATTTATTTATGTAAAAAAGAATAGACAACACATATAAATTTTTCTCATAACGAAGAAATTGGAAATATGAGAAAAATTTATATATATTCTCACATTATTATATTATAGAAAATGAGAAGGAGGTGATGAACATGGTCTGGAAGAGCCTTCATAGAAGGAAAATAGAAAAAATAGTTACCGATAGAGGGCCTCCACTAGTGAATTAAAAAAATAAATATGCCCGACTAATATCTTCTCTATCGATAATTCCTACAAGTTTTTTATTGTCGACGACTAAAAGTCGACCTATATCCCTGTCAATCATTATTTCTGCAGCCTCTTTCACTTTTGTTTGAGGAGAAACAGTTACTGGAGGAGTTGACATAATATCTTTTACCTTGGGTCCACGTCGGGGTGCACTTTCTGACTCTAAGTGTAGACGAGTAAATCCATGCTTGAGAAGGTCTATTTGTGTGATTATTCCTATTAACTTATTTTTCGAAGTAATTACAGGGAAACCAGCATAGCGAAATGTTAACATTTTTCTCCATACCTTAGAAATAGAGTCGTTTGCATAAACAACCTCTATTTCTCTTGTCATATAATTTTCAATTTTTTTAAAATTTGCTGGGTGATCTTGTTTAATCATGTGTTTTATGAAATGTTCTAAACCGTATATGCCCAGGTAGAATTGTTTATAATTTACAACTGGTGCATACCATTCATCAACATCCAATAGCTTTTTTGTTGCTTCAAATAAATCTTCATTTGGAGAGAGGGTTATTAGAGGAGAATCGAGTATATCTGTAACTAAGAGATCTGATCGTGTTGCAGTGATGTTCATAATGTTTATCCGGGAAAGTATGCCTATTAATTTATTATCTGAAATTACAGGAAGAACTCTTACACCAAATTTTCGAAATATCGTTCTAGCATAAGTTGCTGAAGCCTCAGGATGTACAGTAGGATGATCTTTATCCATTAAATTTGATATTTTCAATAACTATTCCTCCACCATATATTTAATGAATAAGAGATATTTGAACTTATTAAATTGTAACTATTAAAAAAGATGAAATATACAAGATCATTTTAACTTAACAAGTTTGGCAGTCATATTTTTCAAGTCCACTATAGCAACTTTTAGCCTGAAGGCCGGCCCAGGATTGACAATTAAAGTTTTTTGGTAATATGAGACGCATGGACTTTCATGAACATGTCCACAAAAACAAGCCATGGGCCTATACTTTTCAATTATTTCTCTTACTCTACTATTGCCTATATGAAAGCCTATGAAGAAACGGTCAGCTGCAGTCTTCTTGGGAGGGAAGTGAGATATAAGAATCCATTCTTCAGGTTTAAAATATTCAAGTTTATTTATTAGTTTTTGTAAGAAAAGATTCATCTTATATCCACCAATCCCACCTATAAAGAAAGAGTTGACTTTAACAAGGTTACCATGAACACTTATATTTAATTTCTCCATACTATACAATACTGATGGACCATCAACATTTCCAGGAACTGAAAAGAAATTCTTATGATGGTCATAGATTAATTGCAATATGTCAGTATTCTCAAAGTCACCACAACCAATTATAAAGTTTGCATTGACTCTTGTTGCAGAATTAATAATTTTTCTAGCGGCATTGAAGTTACCATGTATGTCCGAGAATACCAAGAAAATCAATTGAATCACCCACTATATATTAAGTTAAGGCTAACCAAAAAGCATTTCATTTTTCTACTTACACTGACAAAATATTATTTGAGATAATATGATGAACAGCTTAGTTATCTTGGTCATTATATTTTTAGGTTCACTATTCGACTGTATATCTACATATATAGTCGCTAAAAAATTCGAAGGACGAGAACAAAATCCTTTTTTGAGGAGACTTATGAAGCAATTTGGATTTAAATCATTGATTTTATGGCTTCCTTTAGAAGTATTATTGGTTTACTTAATATTTCAGATTGGCAGGGCGATCGGTAACAACATTATGATATTTGGAGCCGTAATACTTTTTTCACCTTGGATAGCAGGAGCTATAAATATCTTTCAATTTATCTTACTATCTAGGCGACATAACTAGGAGTAGTTCCTTTATCTAAACTTTTTTGAGGAATTATAGAGGGGAATGGTATTGGGGGAGGAATATTCACTATTTTTGAGAGAATTACTGTATCTGCCAATATTGAATTTAAAACTATTTGTATTATAGGGGGAGGAAGCTTTTTTAGGCCAACCTTCGCTTTTAACGCAGTTTTTATTTCATTTGGAGGATTAATTAGAGTTATAGTTCCCTTTATTCTTAGTTGAGCTATTGGAGGAATATAATTAACAGAGAAAATGAAATCAGATGTAAACGTGTTTTCATTAATTGTTTTAAAGTTCACAATATTCAAGTTGGAATTTACTTGAAATTTAGGAGGAAAACTCTTGTTTAATGGCCATAATCGTTCAGCTGAAACATCTAAGATATGAATATTGATCTTCATGCAAAATGCACCATTCTAAAGAATTGAAAAGAACAAATTAAAGCTTTTTATTATTTGGAAACTTGGAAGGAATAATTTTCATATGTTTCATATAAAAAATTAAATGCAAAATCACATTTTTATCTCGGGCCGGTAAAATGTTAATCCTGGCCATTATTAATAGAATCCTTAATGTCAACTCAATGCAGGCCAATAATTCAGTAAGAAATATTCAACAATCAAGTCCAAGAAAATTAATAGGTAATGAGAAAAACTCTATGGCATTTCTAGTTGTAATTTCAGCTACTTGATTTAAATCTACATTCTTTATTTCAGATATTTTCTTGGCTGCATAGATTATGTTTGCAGGTTCATTTCGCCGGCCTAAAATTGGTGAAAGCACAGGAGCATCCGTTTCCAACATTAAATGATCTAAGGGAAGAAATTTCACTAATTTTTGTTTTTGTGTCGATCTCCAAATTGATGTTGGAATTGAAAAGAAATAGCCGGCCTCAATAGCCTTTAAAGCCCATCCAGGGCGACCATCGTAGGCATGTAATAGAACCTTTTCAGCATGTTCCTCTAAAAGCAGTTTAATAGCATATTTTCCTGCACTTCTAGAATGAATTACTAGAGGTAAGTTCAACTCCTTTGCCATAGAAATCCATTCTCGAAGAAGTTGTCTCTGCTTCTCTCTTAGAAATGATTCTCGAGCATAATAGTAATCTAAGCCTACTTCACCTATACCGACAATTTCATTTCTTCTTTCAATGATTAAATCCCTAATTTTTGAGATCATATACATGTCAAATTCAAGAGGATCGCTTCCAATAGTGACAAAAATAAATCCAGGATACCTCGAAGAAATTTTTAATGCCCTAATTGCATCATCAAAGGTTAAAGAAGAAGTAATTAATGCGATAACACTTGAATTCAAAGCTTTACGTATTATTTCATCTCGATCTCTATTGAAATCTTCATCAGAAATATGACAATGAACATCTATAAATCTAAGAATAAGAGATCCCTCCTACACTTCTCTTTATAGAAACTCCCTAAAAACAATAACATAACCCAGGTTTAGATGTTATAGTCTGGATACGAGAGCTGAAAATTGATTTAAAAGAAAACGAAAAACCTCCTTAGTTTTAACCGGCCTCAAACGATATGCAGCAATAATGATCCTGGCAAATACGTCGTCAGAGGGAATGTCATGACGCTCACCACGTCCCAGATATCTGTAGAGTTGAGCCCGCGTGATTCCAATTTCCCTGGCAGTCTTAGAAATACTGTTTCCACAAGCCTCTAGAACTATTTCTAAAAAACGGTAACGCTCTCTAAGAGGAACGAAAGAGGACAGAGCAAGTGCACGTCGATTATCAATATAAGACACACATACCCCTCCATTTCTTATGGAATACCCCAGATCAAATAAGCTTATTGTACTTCTCAAATAAGAGAAGATACCCCACTAGTATGTGTACTGTAAACTATTTATAATTTACTATCTATAAAAATATATAACTTTATCAATTTTTTTAGATATTTATATTAATCTCTTCTTAGAATTATTCTTTCTTTTATCCTTTCCATTTGAAATTTAGGGGTCTCTCTCTTTTTCGTTTGATATTTTCCTATAATACTCTTTCATCTTATTTTTCATTTGGTAGCATTTTTAGAGGTGTTCATGGTTCCAATAGGCACCTTCATTTTTCATGATTTTTTATGTTTTTCCTACTGTCTTCCAGTTCGTTTTATGGTTTTTTATGGTTCCGATTGGATACATTTTTCATGTAAAGTATATGGATCATAAAAATATATAGTATATTATATAATATACTATTAATGTAACCTTCACACATGCTTCAATTCTAATATATAAATCTTTCTATCATGACATCATCATTTCTGCATGCTTACCATCAAATTAAAGGTTTTTTAGATCATCAAGTTTCAATATTTTTGCTTTTTATAATCTGGATTCTTTTGTTCAAGGAATGGAAAGTTGAAATATAATAGTTCACTAACCAGTTGACTCATCATTTTCTATTCTTGTCATATCTCTTTCATTGTTTTGTGTTAATATTTTTTACTCAAAAATCAAAATATTTGTTGTCAACTTGTTGAACCCCTCTTTTTCCACTGGAACTACTGGAAAATCATTTTCCTTGCTTTTTAAACTTTTTACATTGATCTTTTCCTTTAGGAGAGTTAATTCTTTGAAGATCATTCTTTTTTCCCAGAAAAAGGCTCTATTTCGCTTTTTTTACTCTTTATTTCTGTTGTCTACTTTCTATAAGCGAAAAATACTTATATGAGTCACAAAATTAAATAAAATAAACTCTCTTCGGAGAGGATTAATTCATGAAAAAAGGTAAATGGCGTATTGAGTATACATCACCAACTGGTGATAAGATTTCCGTCACAATTGAAGGCCGGTTTACATTTGAGAAAATCAAACAATTGTTTGATTTAATAGAATTGTTTTCAAGTCCTTCTGAGTATGTTGATTTAAGTCACACTGTCACACCTATCACAACTAGAAGTAGAGATCTAAAAAAGCGTCTGCTTCTACTCTTAAGTCGACGATTTGTAAATAAATGGTTTACGAGTAAAGATGTTTCGTTAGCTTTTTATGAGGAGTATGGTGAACATGTACCTCTGAATGTTATTGCAACATATTTAGCTAGGTTGTATTATTCAGGATTAGTAGTTAGGCAGGGTTCAAGGGCTAGATGGCGATATCGTCTTTCTCAAGAAGCAATACTAGAATTATCTTCCACATGATTTTGTAAATTCACAATTTCTATCTTAATTAAGTGTAACCTAATTCTTCTTCTAACATTATTATTTGCTTTATCTTCTCGGGGACTCGGTATGCGTACGGCCACACAGATTCATCTCTTATAAGTAATCCTCTTTCAGTTAATTTCTTTAGTAATCTACATGTGTGTTCTCTTGCTTTTCCTATCTTTCTGGCAATACTTGTTCCACCCTTTAGATTTGGATACTTTATCAAGACTTTAATTATCTGTCTTTCTGTTTGTGTTAATTTTGAAATTTCTGTGGTTAAATCTTTTTCTGTGACTTGTGATGTGATTTTTTTGGAAACTACTTTCTGTGATGTGGGTAGTGCTCTCTTTCTTGTACTTATCTCTGTCTCGGTTTTCATTGAAGGTAATCTGATGCTTACTTCTCTTTTTTCTTTTGTTGATGTAGGAATTTCTACTATTGGTTGTTCTATGGGAATTCTTGATATTTCTGTCACTCTTCTTGTTTTAGTATAAATTGGTTTTGCTTTCTCTTCAGTGTATCTTATTTTTTCTATTGTTTCTTTTAGAAATGCTTCTAAACGTCTAAATTTACTTCTCATATCAGTTATGTCTTCTTCAATTATATCTAAGCGTTCTTCTAGAGATCTTATTCTTGATAACCTACGTACGATTATTTCAAAATATTCAAGTACGTCTCTTCTAAGTTCATTTATTATTTTATATATGTCGCTCTCACTTTTCATGTTCTCATTTCCAGATATGTTGCATATCATAATATGTAACTTCTAACTTAAAGCTCTTTTGCTTGTGTGATGAAAAAGTCACATAGATGATTTCATCATTGATCTTTCGCTACAATATAATTTATTCTCCTATAATCTTTTCATTATGGTTGACTCTGATCTACATTTGGTTTAGTCATGATTAACTGTAACTTAATGTATCATATTTATCATAATGTGCCAAAAATCACATTTTGTGATAATTTTCCATAGTAACATTTAAATGACTTTCATAATCAATATCAGCTTAAGAGGTCTAATACATGAAGTGCTGCGTAACTATACATGTTAGTGGTATAGTTCAAGGAGTGGGCTTTAGGCCATTTGTCTACAGAATAGCTCTTAAACATAATTTGAAGGGATATGTTCTAAATCTTGGTGATGCAGGTGTAGAAATTGTTGTTGAAGGTGAAAAAAATGACATTAATGCTTTTATACATGACTTATTAAACAAAAAACCTCCTACTTCCAGGATTGATGCTTATAAGATTCATTGGAGTAATTTGTTGAAAGGATATGAAACCTTCAAAATATTACCTAGCTCTTTAAGAACAACAAACTTAATTTCAGTAGTGCCTCCTGATGTTGGTATTTGCAATGAATGTATTTCAGATATCTTAACTCCAGGTAGCCGATGGTATCACTATCCCTTCACATGTTGCTCAGTTTGTGGCCCTCGTTTTACTGTGATTTGTGATTTACCCTATGATCGTGAACGCACATCTATGGTTGACTTTCCTTTATGTGAAGCATGCTTAAAGGAATATCAAAATCCTATGGATCGTCGTTACCATGCACAGGGCATATGCTGTCCAAACTGTGGTCCTAAAATGTTTCTATACTCTAAAGATGGCTCGCTTATAAATGATAAGGATCCCCTCCCTTTAACAGCTAAACTAATAGATGAGGGTTATATAATCGCTATAAAGGGACTTGGTGGTTTTCATATCGCAACTAAAACAACAGATGATGATATCGTGCTGAAGTTAAGAAAGCGAAGAAGACGTCCATTCCAACCTTTTGCCGTAATGTCCCCTAATGTTCCTACTGTACGTAAATTTGCAATAGTTTCTAGTATAGAGGAGAAATTGCTTACTTCATTTCAGAGACCTATTGTGCTTCTTCAAAAGTCAGAAGATTATTTTCTGTCTGAATGGATTTCTCCAGGATTGCATAATATAGGTGTTATGCTGCCATATACTGGTATACATTTATTGTTATTGCATTTCTCTAAGGAACCTGCCTTAATAATGACAAGTGCTAACTTACCTAAAGAACCAATGATAATTGAAAATAGCGACGCTTTCAAACGTTTAAGTAAGATAGTTGATTTTTTATTAATTCACAATAGACGTATCATAAATAGATGTGACGATTCTGTGTTGCGTGTGACGTCAAACATACCGACTTTTATTCGAAGGTCGCGTGGTTTTGCACCATCACCCATTAACATAGAGTTTCTACGTTCGAATTCAACAATTTTAGCTGTTGGGGGTGAACTACAAGTTACAGGGGCGTTATTCAAAAACAATAGATGTTTTCTTACTCAGCATATTGGTGATACTGATAATCTTGATACTCTCACTTACTTAAATAAAAGCTTAAACTATCTTATGAAAATTACTAGATCTAGTAAAATTGATGTAATAGCATGCGATTTACACCCTAATTTTGCAACAACAAGACTAGCTGAAAACTTATCTGAAAAGTTTAATGCTTCTTTAGTTAGAGTTCAACATCATTTTGCTCATTTAGCTTCATTGATTGCTGAGTCGAATTTACCTACTGATTGTAATGTCGTTGGAATAGTGATAGACGGATACGGTTATGGAATTGATGGACAGGCATGGGGTGGTGAATTAGTTGTCTATACCGATAAGACTTTTAAAAGAGTTGGTCATCTACGCTATCAACCTATGCCTGGTGGAGATATGTGTACAAAATATCCCGCACGTATGCTTGTTGGTTTTCTTTCAGAGACTTTTTCAACTGATTTTGCACGTGACTTTTTGATGTCATACTATCTTTCTAGTTTTAAGTATGGTGAGAAAGAGATAGATATTATACTCAAGCAAATTGTTCAAAATATCAATGTACCAAAGACTTCTAGCTTAGGCCGTGTACTAGACGCTTTCTCTGTGCTATTCAATTTATGTAAGGAGCGAACTTACGAGGGAGAACCTGCTATAAAATTTGAATCTTATGCGACTAAGTGTTCTTCTCCAGTTACTTTCAATTTTCATGTCCCAATAAAAGAAGATCAAAATACTGTCTTGATCAATACAAATGAACTTTTAAGGTACGTAGTTGACTTGTTAAATACTAAAAAGTGGAGAGGTGAATGTATCGCTAGGTTTATTCATGAATCTCTAGCTGAGGCTTTGGCGCTAGCTGCTTTACGAGTAGCTGAAGAATTTGACGCCAGTTATATTGGAATAACTGGTGGAGCTGCTGTTAATGAACTCATAATGTCTAAAATATCTAAGATACTAAAGACCTCAAATGTACAAGTCCTTAGACATAGACTAGTGCCGCCTGGTGATGGAGGACTTGCTCTAGGTCAAGCTTTTATTGCTGCACTTGCTCAAGAATGAAATGATGTGATGTGACGTGATTTACATCATATCATCACATCCATTTATCATGAAATTATGGTAATTGTATTGGGAAATGCCCCTTAACAATTTAATTTATGTCATCATGGATTTCAAGGTTTCTAAAGCGTTGTGACTTCAACAAATCCGAATACTTTAAGTGAGTTTTTGAATTTTTCCTTTATATCGAGTGTCATCGTTTGATGGTGAGAGAGTGTTAACTGAATTAAATCCACCATCTTCGAAAAGAAAATTTACTATTTTTTATTTTACTTTTTGAGTTGAGGTATGCAACACTAATGCTACATTTTTCTTCTTCCTTTTTTGGTATGTTATTTTATGAAGTTTCAGCAACTTGGAGATTTCATCATGTTAAATTATTTTTTGTTAGGAGACAATATTTAAAGGGCAAACTAGCAATAACAGCACTATTTTCTATCATGAGTTGATGGTGATCGGATGTGGAGGGTTTATTATTAGTTTGTTCTTATTTCTTTTAGTTATTTTTTATTTATGTCATCTATTCTTATTATCATTTGTTGTAATGCTTTTTCTTAATTATATTAAAAACAATATAATTGAGGTCACAGCTGATAGGGTAAGAGTAATAATCGATGCTTTCTTAACTGCTTTTAATGCTTCGTTTATTGCTTTTGAAAATTTTACCAGCAGATCTTCACCCAAGACCTTTACGTCCTTTATAACTATTTCTCTAATTGTATACTTAGCGACTGTGATGTTTTTGTTAGATTTCTTTGCCACTTCGATGGCATATTTAACTAATATGTTTTTAGGATCTATTTCTCCCACAGGATGGTATCCCCTTTTCTCAGGTGTTAATCCATTTACACTATGCGTATCTGTTGTTAATACTTCTACGTTTGGAATGCATTCCTGTACTAGTGTTTTGATGACTTTTTCTCTAAATTCAGGTATCATGTTATTTCCATCATATATTATAAATGTATGTCTTTGTTTTCCTACGCTGATAGTTAAGCCTATTACTCCTCCTTTACCTATTCCTTGCTTTTCATTATATTCCTTAATTTCTTTTCTGCTTACGCCTATTTTTATTCTGTTTTGTTTTAGATTTCTTATTTTCACTAATGCTTCCTCTGCTGCTTTGATTATTTCTTCATAGTCTTTGTTAGTTATTTGCTCTTCTTCTCTTATGCTGTTATGTGCGTCAACAATTATAGTGTTTCTTATTCCCAGTTTTTTTGCTTTGTTTGTTATTGTATTTTTGATCCATATGGGGAGATCCTCTGTTAGGCTTGGGGCTCTGGTTATTACTATTAATGCTGTATCTTCAAAAAGCTGGCAGTATACTCTACATTTTCCTTTTTTAATTTCTATTATGGGTGTTATCCATTTTTTATCAGGTTTGGCTTTACGAATTTCTCTCAGTATTTCTTCTATTACTCTTTTACAATCGCTAGTTTTTGCTATGTCTTGTCCATGCTCAGAAATTCCGTGTAATACTACTGGTTTGATATTGTTTTCTTCTAATCGATTAATTAGTAGATGAGGAAATTGGCTGCTTCCAAGGTTTCTAAATGGTCCAAAGTGGAATTCTGGCACTATTATAGTATATTTGGGTTTTTCTTTCTTGTCAAAAAATATGATGCTCTTAACTTTGACATTCTCTTCACATGCATACTTCTCGAAAACTCTTTCTATCTTGTCTTTTCTATTGGCAAGCCAGTATGTTGTGAAAGCATTAAATAGGTCAATACCCCTCATTTGTGTTATCTCTAACACAACTTTATCCACTGTATCCATAAGGAACCATGAACTGATGGTGAATGAACCTACAACATAAAGGCTCTTCAGAGTAATATCTAGAATACCTTGCTTCTCAATAAGTTGATATATCCATACTCCTGAAATAGTACACATTATATAGTGTAAAATGGAACTTAGAAATGCATCTATTTTTCTCTCTTCAAGTATACTTATAACTAGAAATTTCAAAAAAACTATAACTCCACAACTGATTATTGTTGTGATTTTTTGTGGTATAATGCTATCTATTGCCACCGATATTGTTACTCCTGTGATGTTTAAAATGCCCATAAACATAACTATGAATAAGGATAATCCTGCCAATCTTCTTTCGGTTAATGTTTCTCGTTTCATCATTTTTGCTGTTATACTTGTTGACAAAATAGCTGGAAACATATAATATGTGAATGTGAACAGTAAAATATTTTGTAAGACATTGTTTTCTTTCATGAAATACTGTTTGCCTAGACCATGAACTATTCCAAACGCACTGCTCGCTAATATTATTCCTAAAAGGATGGCCTTAAAGGACGGTAGTCTAAACAACAGCTTATATTTTGCTGCTATCTCTCTGTCACTTTCCATGCTTTTTACCTCTTTTTGGAGATTTCTTTATTAAAGTCACTTTTAACTATATCTTAGGTGATCTTTATGTTGTTTACTGACGAGAATCAAGAAAAACAATTATTTAAATGTCCTCTTTGTGGAGCAATTACATTGTCTATAAAAGAACTTAAACATAATGTTCCCCATTTTAACGAAGTATTGTTAATATGGCATTGTTCAACTTGTGGATATAGATGTGTTGATCTTTTTCCATTAAGACTCGGGAAACCTAAGCGCTTTGTCCTTAAAGTGACTTCTCTCAAAGATATGTATGCAAAGATTATTCGCTCAAAAAATTGTACAATAAAAATACCTGAGTTAGGCGTTATTATTGAACCAGGGCCAGCTTCACATGGATTTATTACAAATGTCGAAGGAGTTATTGAAAGGGTTATTGAAAATTTTAAGAGAATACTTGTTTTACATAACTATGACGAGAAAGATTTTGAAGAATTTTTAGAAAAATTTCTTCTTGCAAAACAGGGTAAGCTTCCATTTACATTAATTTTAGAGGATCCCACTGGTATGAGTGCAATTATTCCATCGTACAAAAACCAAAAGATACTAGTTGAAGAAATTGATAGACATGATTTGAAAGAGTAGAAAAAATTTCAGTTATTTATCTAATAAATGACAATATCCCTATGTTTCCTAAGATTGTAAATATCATAAGTGCTAGTGCTAGAATTATCACATGTATAGGACCTATTTTTAGACCTCTCATTTCTTCTTCAAAGAATCTGATCAATCCTGCGCCACTTACAGGCATCATCCCTTCTCTACGACGTCTTCTAGACATATTTCTCACTGCCAAATCATATTAAACACTTATTATTACATAAATATTTTGAGGTTGATTTTTATGAGTCTTGACGAGTTTCAAGAACGCATGAGAAAGTTATACTTAAAACGAGATAGGTTGAGAGGAGTTGCCAGAACCTTTATTTGGTTTATTGAAGAAGTAGGTGAACTTGCGAGAGCTATCAAAAGTGGTGACCATGAGTTGATGGAGAGTGAATTCGCAGACGTTTTGGCATGGCTTTCCTCTTTAGCTAACTTATTAGGAGTTAATCTTTCAAAAGCTGTTTTTAACAAATATAAGGATGTTTGTCCTAGATGCGAAAAATCTCCATGTGAATGTGAAGAAAGATTTTTCTTCGGAAAAAATAAATATTACTCTGGTAAAGTTTCTCCTTGATACTCCTTTTCTGGAGGCGTTACGTTAATGAAAGTTAAAGATGTGATGACATCAAATGTGATTTTTGCGGAAGTTCCAGGAACTAGAGAACAAGTTCTGAAGCTGATGCTAAAACACAAGGTTATGGGACTTCCTGTAGTTAAAAAAAGAACTAGAAAACTTATTGGAATTGTGACTCGTACTGACTTAATGAAAAAGCCTAAAGAAGAACAATTAGCATTATTGATGACTAGAAATCCAATAACTGTTTCTCCTGAGGACGCCATTAGAAAAGCAGCTAAACTGTTACTAGAAAACGACATCCGCCGCCTTCCGGTGGTTGTTAATGATAATCAATTAATTGGCATAGTCACTGTCGCTGATATAGTCCATAAAGCTATTGCTAATATGCGAATAAAAAAGCCTATAAGAGACTATGTTAATAGGAGGATTACTGTTGTTTGGGAAGATACTCCTCTTCCTGCTGCTTACACTATAATGAAGTTAGCTAAATCACAAGCTCTTCCAGTTATAGATTCCAAAGGTCGCCTATCAGGTATAATTTCTGACACTGACATTATTTCACTTTGTGAAATAACATTCAAGGAGCATACTTCAGCTACGAGAGCCACCACAGAAGGACAAGAGTGGGATTGGGATGCAGTTTCAATAGTTTACATAAGTAGTCGTGAATTAACTCTTCCTGACAAGCCTGTAAAAGAGATAATGGTCAAAAATGTAGTAACTGCTGTTGAACAGACACCTATAAGTCTATGTGCAAAGAAGATGCGACGCTTTGACATAGATCAACTTCCTGTCTTAGATGCTAAAGGTAATCTTATAGGTATGATTCGAGATGTTGATCTGCTCAATATATTGTTAGAGTAAAAAGAGAAATTACTCCATTTTTAGCTTAATCTTTAAATTTGATAAAATCTGTTAATTCTCTTTGCCCATAACCTGTTAAATTCCATTTTCTACCTATTTTTCTGACAATATTTTCTTTTTCCATTAATTTTAATTGACGTCGTATTGCACTATAACTCATATTTACCTTTTCGGCTATCTCTTTTGCTGTTGCCTCTGTGTTTTTTAATACCCTTAATATTCTGCTTCTAGTAATTAGTCCTCTTTTAACATTTCTTACACTGCGCAAAAACGCTAATGCTTCAACTGTTCTTTCTTTCACGGGCTTCACTTCTCCAAAAGTCAACTAATTTTGTTTGTCTACCATGACTTCCACTCTCAAAGAGTAATTGCAATTCTTTTCTAACTAGCTCAATACGCTGCCTATAGTATTCTCCAAGTTTGTACTTATGTATTAAGGTTGATGCAGTCTTCAAGTATTTCTCAATTCCCTTTCTATGTACTGTTAAAACAAGTTTACTTCCACATCTTCTACACTTTCCATTCAACGGTGGTCGTTCATATCGCATATTACACTTTATACAACGCAGACTCTGTGTTGAAAATGCCCTTAAATTCCCAATGAGATCGGGAAAGAAATGATGAATTAATATTCTCTCTGCAACATCTTTTTTATCAACAGCACGTATTCTCTCAACTAACTTCATTTGAGCTTCTACTTTTTCATTCATGGTTTTTAGCTTCTTATATATAGTTGCTTTAGGACCGGCATCTATTGACTCAGTATAATGAGTAAACTTTATCCCTACATATTGTTCCTTCTTTCCTAAGCGTTCATTTATAGTTTCAATGATTTCTGATATTTTTTTAGGATCTTCATATTGAAGTGTTTTCTCATAAAACTCTAATGGAAACGATTCACAAGTTTCTAAATTATATACTTCATCATCTACCTCTCTTGGATCTAATTTAACCATGACAACTAATGGAGCATCCATTAATCCTCCTC
Source organism: Candidatus Culexmicrobium sp. (assembly GCF_058356305.1). NCBI lineage: Archaea > Thermoproteati > Candidatus Culexarchaeota > Candidatus Culexarchaeia > Candidatus Culexarchaeles > Candidatus Culexmicrobiaceae > Candidatus Culexmicrobium > Candidatus Culexmicrobium sp. Next base: position 9,092 of record NZ_JBTVBB010000003.1, on the reverse strand, counting down.
TTTTTTCTGGTAAGTATGTCTTAGAGAAGTTGAGAAAGGCATCTAATGCTAATATTATTGCATCTTCATCTCCATCGCAATTTCTACGCTTTGCAGCATGCCAATATGGATGTGCAAAACATACTTGAGCAGTTGTAAATCCTATTATTCGCCCAATTATTCCTGCAGAGGTATGAGGTGCAATGCCTATAACTAAGTGTCCAACTAGATCTTCTCTTTTCTTTACATTGTAATATGGTTCCATATGATAATATCTAACCAGCAACTCATCAATATACTTTGATATTTTAATCAGATAATCAGCAGCTTGTGTAGGAATGATGATATCCTGAACTTTTAACTCGATAACTTGATTATCATCAATTAATGGACGGCCACTGCAATCCATCAAATAGCCAAGTTCCTTTAATTTTTCGATTGTTACTCCAATTTCCTTAGGTCTGAAATGCGTCAAAGGAGCATTTGTTATGTCAAATCTCGTGGTTCCATCTTTATATACATACACTCCATACTTTGCCCTTAAGATTCCTTTCTCAAGGGGTTCTGGTATTTTTGATGCGCTTGTTAAGCCCTTTACTCCCTTTATGAGTTTTGAAGGTGCTTGTACATTTATGTTGATGCATGCTCTTTTCAGTTCATTAAATAAATCGATTTTTTGTTTAACATGTGACTTCGTACTCTGCCTACATATATCACATATTTTTTTCCTTACTTCTCTTTTACACTTCGGGCAAACTCTAATTTCCAATGTTTTCTCCATACATTTCGGGCATTTCATATAGAATGTCCTTTTTCCACATTTTGGACAAATCCTCGTTGCTATTTCAATTTCAACATACCTTTTTGATGCAGCTTCAACAATATTTCTACTACTTCCTCCATAGATACCAACAGGAAAAAGTATGTGAACAGGTGGTTTCATTGTTCTTTCTTTAGCTTTTTCAGGTCTACCCATTCTTAATCCTATGTATGTTGGAGCTTTATCCATTATTTTAATTGGAGATATCATATTTATTGCATCAAGTCCATTTTCAATATGGCTTTCCTTTTCTATTTTTCCTACTAGACATGCTTTCAATACTGTGGCATGGTTTTTTTCAATAATAATACTTTCTCCCTTTATCTCATGAGGCACACCTAGACTTTCCAAGATATTTTTTATGTCATTATCAAGCGGTCCAGTAAGTCCCTTTTTATTGTTATTCATCTTACATTTTCCTATCCAATCTACAAGTAATTGTACATCACCTGCACTAATTTCACTCCAATGATATGTGTAGTATGGATGTAATGGTACATTTAACTTTAGTGAAATTTCTAATGCTTCTCTTGCTGTTGGCCTTTTTTCATACCATTTCTCTAAAATTTCTCTTAGCCTTTCCTCTTTAATATTAATATCTTTTATAGCTTGATAAATGTCTCCAAATTTTTCTTCTATTGCCTTTAAAACTTCTAATTTCCACCATTCTTCTACGTATCCCGATGGCAGTAGTAGATGATTATTCTCTAGAAATTCTCCAAAACCAATAAGGACATCTCCTAGGAATAAAATTTCATCAATTTTGTCTCTGATTTTTTCTGCTTCTATAATATTGGTTACTTTTATTACTTTTCCATTTTTTAATTTTACGATTGGTCCTTCTATGGATGTAACTGGCATCACTATTGCACTCTTCCCTGGACGCTCTACTCTAACCTGAGTGCCTACGGCAAGAAAACCCCCTAATATTATCATTGTAGCTGGATTTAATCCAATAGCCGCTAACCCTGTATTTCTGCTCCTTCCATATCTTAATCTGAAACCTCCTGGGCGAGATGGATGAGAAAAAATAGGTCTTCCTGCAATTACATCTGCCAAGTACTTTTCACTAGGTTTTATTTGTCCTTCTTCAATACTCTCCTTTGCGAATTCACTTAGCCACTCCCATCCACTCAGTCCAGCTTCTTCGGCTATTTTCTTGATTTTTGCAGCTTTACCAATTACACCGTCGTTTAATACTCTACATGCTCCTCCTCGTAATCTATTGGTTTCAATTCTGGGTAAATCTCGATGTATGCTAACTTCTATAGGATCTGTAGCTACTCCTGTGATTTCTACAGGGATTTGTCTTAATGCTCTCTCTAAATCGGAGTCTTTAACATGATATTGAAATCTCCCAATACGTCTTTCATACAGTCTTATTTCTTCAATAAATCGCTTTATTTCCTCATTTGTTGGAACGTATCTATCTAGATGCAATAATTGTCTAATATAGTCTGCTACCAAAACAGTTAATGCTTGCTCTGTTCCTCCTGCTGATCTAATAGGTCCTGCATAATAAATTGCTAAATATTTAGTACCATCACAGTTTTGTTTTATACTAACCCTATCAATGCCTTGTAGTGGAGCTGCAGTTATTCCCTCAGTTAATATTGCTAATGCAGCTCTAATTGCGATCTCTGCACTCTTTTCCTCTTTAAATGATCCAAATTTTCCATAGACTATATCTTCTGCAATTTTTAATGCAACTATTTCTCTTGGATACTGACTTACTAGTAATCTTATTCGATTTGCTATACCCCTTAAACCGTAATGTTCTAAAATTCCCTCAACCCTTTCTGCAAGATCTCGAGCTAGGAAGATTTCAGGACTGTTTTCAGGATCTAGAGATTTTTGTTTTGCTTTTTTAGCTAGATTATATAGTTTAATAGTTTCTTCTTCAAGTTTATCGAAATATTTTTGTATTTCACTATCTTTTATTGCCATAGATCTCAATTCAACTATTACCCTACTATTATATTTATAATTCTTAGGGTGAAGCCCATAAGTAAAGGTAATGTAAAATTATCGCTTATTCCAATGTTAAATGAATCTACTATAAGAAATACGGTTGCAGTTCCAATGGCATAAACTGGCTCTAGAAAAATACAAGTAATTATGATTGTTACAATAGTTCCTGCAACCGTGCCTTCAATGGTTTTCTGTTTGTTCACTGGGTTCTTATGTTTTCCAATAGTTATTCCAATTATGGCGGCTGTTGCATCCGCTGATATAAAAATCATTATAGCTACTATAGCTAAAACATTTTTTAACAAATAAACTGTTATTGCTGAACTCGCGAAGAAATATATGTGTGCTGCAAAAGTGAATTTTTCGTATCCTCTAGCTAATTTTTCAGTTATTTTCTTAAAAGGATATAATGAATACTTTTTTAACCGTATTATTTCGAAAATAAATGATATACATAGTCCGCTCGATAGATATAAAAATGTATAAATATACCCGAAATATTCATATACAAACCAAACTGTTATCCCAAATAAATGTAATATCTTTCTTAAAAGCTCTTTTTTAATATTCTTCAAGCTACTCGCCTTTCTTTTACTGCTTCCCTTATACCTTCAATAATTTCTTTGATCTTTATTTCTGCATCTTCTTCCTCTATCACGGTTCCTGTAACAATTATGTCAGCGCCAGCCAATACAACCTCCTTGGCTTGTTGCTTAGTTCTTATTCCCCCTCCCACAATAAGCGGAACTGACAAAATGTTTTTTACATACTTGATTAAGTACTGTGGTATTGGTTTTTTCGCTCCTGATCCTGCTTCTAAATATATAAAACGCATTCCTAAAAGCTGGCCAGCTAAAGCGTAAATAGCTGCAACTTCTGGATAATCATAAGGTATAACTCTAGCTTGCCCTATATAACCTGCAGCTCCGCCTTCCCCAACAATCAAGTATCCCATAGGAATTGCTTCAATTCCATATTTCTTAACTATTATTGCTCCTAATGCTTGTGCATCTATGATGTAATAAGTGTTCGAAGAATTTAAGAGAGACATAAACCAGATTGCATCTGCATATTTACTAATCCCCGTTATATTTCCAGGAAATAATATTATTGGTATTTTTATAGTTTTTTTCAATAAAATAATTGCTTTATTTAATATCTCCTCTGAGACACCAATTGATCCTCCTATCATTATAGCTGATGTTCCAGCTGATTCTGCAGCCAGTGCTATATTTTTTAGATTTCTTATATCCTTATCTGGATCGATTAGTGTCATATGGATTGTTCCTTTCATCCTAATCTTATTGTAAATATATTTTTCAACTCTTCCTATATTTAATCCATACATTTTTATCCCTCGACTGTTATTTCACCGCTATAGACCATATCAACAAATTTTCCATAAGCATCCACTTCACTGCAAATAGGCGGAATTTTAATTTCAATATTTATTTTACAACTTCCACATGTAACCTTAGCAATGTTGTCGTCTCTATTTATTTCCACTCTCACTGCCTTTTTTCCACAATTAGGACACTGGAATACTGATGGAATTCTTTTAGGTGGTTTCCTAGGTATCTTCTTCTTATATTTACGCCCCATAAATCTCACCTTTCATTTTTCTCTTTAAAGCATTAATTTTATATTTTAATATCTGTTTTTATCTGGACTTTCCTTAGCATTAAGATACTCAAGGATTAAATTATATTATCTCATTTTTTAAAGCGTTTTGATCATATCCCTTATCTCTGCTGGTTTGGCAATTTAGGGGAGAGTATCTCCAGAACTTGAAATTAATAATTGTTCTTATCTTTTTAGCCATGTCTAGTTCTTTCTTTTTCAGTGATAAATTGAGCGAGAATAACTAGAATTAATACAATTATTGAGAATACGGTTAATATGTTAAATAAAATGTCAAAGTTCATACAGTCACCTACCGCTCAATTTTTATGTTTTTCTCTTCTACTTACTTATAGTGATATTTATGCAAAAAATTTTCGCTAACCTTATGATAAGAGATCTGGTCCATATAGCTTTTGAAAATTTACTAAAACGTTCACTGCGAAGCTTACTAACGGTACTTGCAATAGCTTTAAGCATTGCCCTTATCTCTTCTATGAATCTAATAAACACTTCATTGACTACTAAACCAGACTGTTCCTATCTACCTCTTCTGAACTTAAATGATTATCAACTTTTTACTTCGGTTATTTCTCTAATAGTCTGTGTAATTGTTATTTTTAATTCAACATTAATCTCAGTTATGGAGCGATATAAAGAAATTGGAACAATGAAGTGTCTAGGGGCAAAAAGTAGCTTATTGCTATCTCTATTCATTATTGAATCATCCGTAATAGGGATTGTGGGGGGTCTTCTTGGTTTTGTTGTTGCCTTAGTTCTATCATTGCCATTCTTTATTTTTACAAATATTTTTCCAAATTTCTTTTCATATATATCAAGTTTTATATTATCAATTTCTCTTTCATCAATTATAAGCTTAACCGCATCAATATATCCTGCATATTATGCAATAAAGATAAATCCAGTTGATGCACTTCGATTTGAGGTGTAAACGCAATGATATACCATTGCGTTGTTGAAACAATTGATTTAACAAAGTATTATCATCATGGTTCCTCAATAATAAAGGCAATAGATCATGTTACCTTAAACATATACAGAGGTGAATACTTATCTATAATGGGTCCTTCTGGTTCAGGCAAAACAACACTATTTAATCTTATTGGCGGATTAGATAAACCAACAAGCGGTAAGGTATTCATTGACAATATCGATATTTCTAAACTGGACGCATACGAATTAGCATGGCTTAGATGTAGAAAAATAGGTTACATATTTCAAACTTTTAATTTAATTCCAGTCTTCACTGCAATTGAAAATGTAATGCTTCCCATGATCTTTGCTGGAAAAAATAAAAAGGAGAGAATAGAGAAAGCCAGAGTCTTACTCGAAAAAGTTGGTTTGAGTGACCGTCTTTATCATAAACCTATGGAATTATCTGGTGGGCAACAACAACGTGTCGCTATTGCACGTGCCCTTGCAAATGACCCCTCCATAGTATTAGCCGATGAACCAACTGGTAACTTAGATCTAAATACTGGATTAGAAATAATTAAATTACTTCGCTCTTTAAATAAAGAGAGGAATGTTACTATTTTCTGCGCTACTCATGACTATAAGATAATCGAGGTAAGTGATCGAATAGTATGGTTAAGAAATGGAATGATTGAAAGAATAGAATCAAAGAAATATATTGAAAAAATAATTTAATTATGCAACAATCATTTTAATTCATAAAATTTCTTTATGACTTCCATGTAATCCTTATCATCAAATATTTTTTCTTCATATTTTCCCACGGCTTCAGAAATAGTTTGTGCCAACAGATGATAACATGCATCAACACTCTTTCTAATCACAACAGATAAATAGAAGTCATTACATTGACAGTAAATTCTTGGAAATACTAAGTACTCACTTTGCTTACCAATAACTATCCATCTTACTACCCCGCTGGGAATAAAGACATGCTTCAATATTCTCCTCGAGTTCACAAGCTCAAGTGCACGAATAAATCTATTACCATATCTTTTAAAGAGATAAGTTGCTATATCATTACTTATCTTCTTCTTCAGCTTTATCTTTCTATAAATTGATTGTAAATTGCTTTTCTCATTCACAATAGTAAATAAATTATTTCACCTAATTAATATTTTATAAATAGAAGAGGCATGATAAAACCATTACCTGACTGGCCAGCATTAATTATCAGGACTCTCAACAATTTAGATTTATTGGTCATTGCAGACTTACATATAGGTTTTGAAATTAAATTATCTTCATATGGAATTATGATCCCATCTCAAACGAAAAAAATGATAAATCAAGTTAAAAAACTAATCAACGTATATCTTCCCAACAATCTTATCCTACTTGGAGACATAAAACATGAAGTCGGAAAAATTTCTCAGAGTGAGTGGGTTGATATTCCTATTTTCCTAAATGATCTGATAAATGAGAAAATAAAAGTTGAGATAATATTAGGAAATCATGATGGAAACATTGAACCACTAACCCCTAGATCAATAATTATTCATTCATCTAGAGGAATCATTGTAGAAACTGCTACAAAACGGAAGGTGGGTTTAATTCATGGTCATGCGTGGCCTTCTACTAAGTTATTTGAAGCTGAAACAATTGTAATGGGGCATCTTCATCCACTAATAGAATTGAAGGACAAATTAGGCTTTAGATTTTCTGAACCAGTATGGGTTAAAATAAAATTCCCCACCAATAAACTAATAGAAAGTTATTTAAAATATAAGAAGATAAAATATTCTGATCCTATTTCAACATTTGAAGACATTTTTGGTTTTCTTCCAAAAACAAAAAATCTAATAATTATGCCTGCATTCAATACACATTTAGGCGGAGCAATTATAAATAAAGACGCTAAAAAAACTTCTTTCATAAGTCCTTTATCTGAAATAGCCTTAAAAAATAAATTATCATCAGAAGTTTACTTGCTAGATGGTACCTTTCTTGGTTCAATAGATTCACTGAAGCTTTTTACTTAATCTTCATCCAATTCATTTTTATATGATTTCTCTACTTTTATCAGACTGGTGAATCCAATTGTATTATGACGTTGTAATAATCGGAGCCGGACCAGCTGGATTATTTGCCGCACACGAACTTATTCATAAAACAATTTACTCGGTAATAATAATTGATCAAGGAAGTGATGTTAATGAAAGAGTATGCTTAGCCAAAGAATATAAGTTCTGTAGAAAATGCTCTCCTTGCAATATACTGTGTGGAGTAGGTGGAGCAGGGACTCTATCCGGCGGATTACTAAATCTCAGACCAGATATTGGAGGCAATCTTTTTGAATTTACTAAGTCCGAAGAAGAAGCCTGGAAGCTAATTGAATATGTTGATTCTGTTTTCTTAAAGTACGGTGCACCAAAGCATGTTTTCCATATGGATAATGAAATGATAGAATCGTTAAAAAGAAAAGCTGCAGCAGTTGGAGCTAAGTTTATTCCAATACTACAACGGCATATTGGTTCAGATAAAGCTCCAATAGTAATAAGTAATTTTAAAAAAGACTTAGAGTCAAAAGGAGTCAAATTTCTATTAAGGAAGCGTGTTTCAAGGATTGATAAAGGAAAAGTGATTCTGGAGGATGGTACAATTATTAATTGCAAGTACATTATAGCCTGTCCAGGAAGAGTTGGTGCTGAATGGTTAGCGAGTGAAGCAAAACGTCTAGGTATTCCTACAAAGCATGAACCTATAGACATTGGAGTACGAGTAGAAATTCCAGCAGTGATCATGGAACCTATTATAAAGGTTAACAGAGATCCTAAATTCCATATATACACTAAAACTTATGATGACTTTGTAAGAACTTTTTGTGTAAATCATAGAGGATTTGTAGTCCAAGAAGTATACGGTGACTTTGTAGGTGTTAATGGACATTCAATGATAGGTGTACAATCACAAAACACAAATTTCGCACTTTTAGTGAGAATATCTTTAACAGAGCCAATTGAGGATACTACTGCATATGGGCGATCAATAACAAAAATAGCTACAATACTTGGAGGAGGAAAACCAATAATACAACGTCTCGGAGATTTGAGGATGGGAAGAAGATCAACATGGTCAAGAATTTCACATAGCTATGTAAAACCTACATTAAGATCAGCTACCCCTGGAGATATAGCAATGGTTCTTCCACATAGAATACTAACTGATATCTTAGAAGGACTGGACATACTTGACAAGATAATACCCGGTGTTGCAAGTTCATCAACACTACTTTACGCACCTGAAGTAAAATTCTCGGCAAATAGAATAGAAACAAACAATGAACTTGAAACTCCAATAGAAGGTATATATGTTGCAGGTGATGGTGCAGGTCTTTCAAGAGGAATAACAATCGCAGCAGCCACAGGAGTCATAGTAGCAAGAAGTATAATAAGAAAGGGAGGATATCCTGAATTATAAAGATAAATAACTTAACAGATATATATATAAAAATATAATAATTTTTATTTTTATATATAAATTTCATAAACAATTTTGAAATATTATATATGTTGTATTCGTTTTGTAGATAAAAGTGGGGCCGGTGGGATTTGAACCCACGACCTTCGCCGCCCGAGAACACAACAATATGCAAAACTAACAATTATCTCATAATCCAATTCATTTTATGATTCCTTTTTGCGTCATATTTAGTATCCTTTTTCAATCTAATATGCTCTAAGATTATATTCCAAATGATAGCATA
>NZ_JBTVBB010000002.1:0-2619 GCF_058356305.1 Candidatus Culexmicrobium sp. | reverse complement strand
TTATTAGGTGTATATAGATTTCTGCATGTTGAATGAATAGTTCCTTATCAACTTTGTCTATTGTGTCTTCATTGCTATGATACCACCATCCAAGTGTGGCCCAATTCAATTTTTCCTTTAATTCTTTGAGAGAGTAGGTTGCGAGTATACTTATATATGGGATTCCTATTCCTAGGAATGAGTTGTCCCCTGTTTTTACTGGGATTGATTTTTCAATTTTTATTCCAATTTCACTGGCTATTTGGTCTAGGAGGGGCCATGTTTCTGGTGCTGCACTCGCAACATATCTTGACGCTCCCTTCAGGCCAGGGGAATCAATGTTAATGTATGTAATACAGCTTCTATTCAATTTTGGCCAGTAGTAGTCTACATACCATGTTGAACCTGCAGCTTCAGCTATTTCATGCCCGTCCCAGAAGGTGAATATTAGGGTTCTTCTAAGCTTATCTCTATATTTTGCTAGAATTCTTGCTAGTTCTAGCATTAATGCATTTCCACTTGAATTGCATGTCGCTGTTTTTCCCCATGCTTCTAGGTGGCCTCCAATTAGAATGAATTTTTCTGGTTCAATTTTGCCCTTTAGTTCTGCTGTTGGTTGTCTAGCTTTAACCCATTTTCTAATGTTTTCTAGTTTAATCCAGACTTTAACCTTCGACTTTTCTAGAAGCTTTTTTAGGTGTTCTCCAGCTGCTCTTGAAATGTTTATTGATGGTATTTTTGGCATTAAATTCCATTCTTCTGGTGTTGGATTACCCCAAACCCATTTAATTGCTCCTCTACCGATAACTTTCTTTTCAGTTGGCCCCCAGTTTATTAGAATTAGTGCCTTTGCTTCGTTTCTTTCAGCAATTTTTGCTTTCTCTGGTCTTGGTGGAGAGTAGGATAGTTCTGCTAACACTATTTTTCCTTTAACATTCTTATCCTTATAGTCTTCTTCTCCACCTGCGTCTACATAGATTAATTCTCCCTCTAATCCTTCTGGTAAAGTTGATGGGCTATGTAAATTTGGAAAACTTTCAATTACAAGTTGCTCTGGACTTAAGACCTTTAATTCAGATATTATAGGGAAGCTACTGTAGATGTAGAATTCATCTATTCTTGAATTTAGCTTAAATTGATTTAGTTTATTATTGATGTATTGTGCAGCCTTTAATAGTTGAGGTGAACCTGCAAGCCTCTCTCCAACTTTTTCTATTAGGAAGAGCATGTGATTATAGGCTTTATCATATGAGAAATTTTCAATTAAAATCTTTATTAAATCTTTAATGTTTAAGTCCAAAGCTATACCTCCATTTAACTCTATAATTAGATTTATTTGATAAAGAGTTTAAGTTTACGATAAATTATTTAACTGTTAGCTGAGATTTATTTAGATGTGAGCAAGATGAACTTAAATGAAATTTTAGGTGAATCTTGGAATTTTATGATGAAGCTAGTTGAGGATACTGGCAATTTGATAGTCTTGTTCGTATTAAATTTGATACCAATAGTTAACTTCATAGTTCTTGGTTATGGTGCAAGAATTGTTAGGAATGGTGATTCCTTAAGTAGACCTCCTAGAATGGAGAATTATGGTGATGCTTTTATTGACGGATTGAAAATCTTTGTTGCAGGTCTTCTCTACCTCTTTATTCCACTAATTATTTTAGTAGGAAGTCTTGCTTTATTTGTCGGTGGTTTTAGAGCTGCCTTTTCTCCAGGTGTTGTTGTTAATTTAATGTTAAGTGGAATTGGAATTATGGGTGTCGTTTTTTCGCTTGTTGTTGGTTTTCTATTTTTATTTTTTGGGGTTATGGGGATAATCCACATGATTAAGAGTAATGATTTTTCTAGGGCTTTTGCTGTATCAGAAATTTTAGATTTAATTGAAAAAACTGGTTGGAGTAGATATTTTGGCTGGTTTGTAATTATGTTTATTTTAGGATTGATGGTGATTGCTTTGAGTAATATAGTGCCAATTGAGGGTGTTAGATGGATTATCTCAAGTTTTCTCGGAGTATTTTATATAACCTTTTTTGCAAGGAGTGCTCATCATATATATCCTCCTGTAACAGATTAAGTGGGGAATAATGATTCCTATTTAATTACCTCATAAATAAACTGTTTGATAAGCTGTAAGAGTAAGGAAAGTTTATATGGCTTACTTTCTATTTATAGTAGGCCATATTTGCGGATAGTTTGTTTAGGTGTGAAAGTTATATGGTTTAAAGGGAGGGGGCTTCAACCCTTTTGACATACTATGTTACTTATGCAAATTATGATCTTATGGTGGAGAGTTGTGGGTGAAATAAAAATCATTTTAAATGGTATTGAAGGGAAAGTTATACATTGGAAGTATATTGAAGAAGTATGTCCGGAATGTGGTAGTGCTGATATTGCTAGGGATTATAAGCGTGGAGAGATAGTTTGTGTTAATTGTGGTTTAGTGATATCTGAAAGGATTATAGATGAGAGGCCAGAGTGGAGGGCATTTACTAGGGAAGAGAAGTGGAGGAAGAGAAGAATTGGTCCTCCAATAACGTCTACTATACATGACAAGGGATTATCGACAATTATAGATTGGAGGGGGCGAGATGCTCATGGTAAAAAATTAAAACTTAAGAGAAGAATGGAGATTCT
>NZ_JBTVBB010000001.1:0-60758 GCF_058356305.1 Candidatus Culexmicrobium sp. | reverse complement strand
ATTTGTCGAACCCAAAAAAGGGAATTGAAAGATAACAGCCATATGCATCTTCAAGAGGCAGGTGAAAACCTGGAACCCAAAAAAGGGAATTGAAAGAGGATTAGCTCGACGACAAACGAAATTGTTGCTCCTTCACGAACCCAAAAAAGGGAATTGAAAGAGATCACTGGCATAAACCCATAAGACTAATAGTAGTAAGTAGAACCCAAAAAAGGGAATTGAAAGGAGTCCACATTTTTGCACAAAAGAACCCAGATTCCAATGTCAGAACCCAAAAAAGGGAATTGAAAGATACTCATCTTCCCTTATAAGTCCCCTTAAAAGCCAAGAACCCAAAAAAGGGAATTGAAAGTGAACGTGAAACAAAAATTACAGTTGAAGGCTACAATAGAACCCAAAAAAGGGAATTGAAAGTTTAAAGCTAACGGTCGTTGAGAGACAATACTAAACGTGAACCCAAAAAAGGGAATAAAGAGGGTTAGTTTTAAGATGAAGAAGTATAAGATTATGTAAGGTCTATGATTTTTCTTGATAATGTAGATAAGGGGGTTTACTAGGAATTGGGTTGGTGAAGAGCATTACTTATTTTCTGATGTGTGTTTGTTGTTAAAGGTTATGGTGTTAATAAAGTAATGATATCTATTTTACAGTTGGATAATGTTAGAAATATCGTGTTATTCTTTTGATGTAAGCTCTCTTTTCGTGTTGCATATCTTGTATTTTTATTTCCGTTAGTTTAATTTTACTTGGATGGTAGATTATTTATGTTGACTGTGGAGTGTATTGAGGGTGTCTAGGGAGCCCATAGGAGTAATTGTTGGTGAGCCTACTGTATTTGGCTTTACAGTTAAGGTTACTGGTAGGGTTGGTAGGAATGATTTTGTTGAAGTTTTCCATGAGGATAGAGTATTTGTTCTTATTGTGAAGGATATTAGGAGGAGTAAGGATGCCTTATATGCTAGTTGTGAGGTTTTAGGTAATCCTCCTCGAACACCCTTTGAGATTGATGCGCCTGTTTTCTTGGCTAGTGAGGATAATGTTAGGAGAGCTTTAGGTTTAACTTTAGATTTTGGGGCTTCAATTTATCTTGGATTATTGAAGGGTTATTCCTATAAAGTTTTCATTCCAGTTAAGAGGCTTAATCGTATTTTTATTGTTGGTAAGCCTGGTTCAGGTAAGTCTTATACTGCTGGTGTTTTAATTGAGGAGTTTTTGAAGAAGGGTATTCCAGTTATAGTTATTGATATTCACGGAGAATATTCCAGCTTGAAGGTTGAGGCTGATTCTCCTTGCCCTGAATTTAATATTTCTCCTAAGAGTTATGCTGATAGGGTTATTGAATTTGGAGATTTAATGTTTAATCCTGGGGCAGATTTAAATGTTGGTCAGTTGAAATATTTTTCTTCTAGGGATTTGGTTTTAACTGGCCAGTGTGTTATTGTTAATTTGAGGGGTCTTTCCAATGAAGAGCAAGTTCAAATTGTAACTGACTTGGTTTCTAAGCTTCTTGATGCTGCCATTAAAGGTGAAGTACAGCCTTTCTATCTTTTTCTAGATGAGGCTCATAGATTTGCTGGTAGAGAGAAACTGCCTTCTGTTCCAGTTTTAAGAAAGTTTTCTCAGGAAGGTAGGAAGTTTGGTGCAAATTTAATTGTAATTACTCAGAGGCCACAGTTACTTGATACTACAGTTAGAAGTTTAAGTGGAACTTGGATTATTCATAGACTTACTGATCCAAATGATGTTAGAATAACTATTGAGGGTGGAGGCTTATCGAAGGAGTGGGAGAAAGATATTACTTGGCTTGAGGCAGGAGAAGCCATAGTAACTGGTGAAGCTGTTGAGAGAATCCCCTTACTTGTAAGGGTTAGGTGTAGAGAGACTAAGCATGGTGCACCTGGCTTTAACCCATTAGACTTCGTTTCTCCCGAGAGGCTTGAAAAAGCTAGGAAGAGAGTTAAGAAGCTATTAGCTAAATATTTAGAAGTTGAAACTGCTAAGCCTTCACCTCCACCAAGGCTTCCACCAATTATTGAACAGCTATTTGTTAAGGCTAAGTTTAATGATAAATATATACGTAAGATGTTGGAGAGAGATGAACCATATAAGATTGAATTACTGTCTATCCAGGGGAAGTATGCTCCTGCAATTTATTTTAAAGCCTTAGTTAATGTCGAACGTTCTAGACCACCTATAACATTTACTTTGACGGCGGATTGTTTTATGCCGATTTTTGAGGGGATAGGTGATTTAAACTTTTTTTCTCATGAAGCATATGGAGTCCATATTGAGGAGGTGAAACCTAATTTATTAATGGATTCTCCGAGGGAAAATTATGTTTTCATGAAGCTTAATCACAAGCTTTTAAATTTAGATGGAATTAATGAGATTAAAGAAAACTTTATAGAGTCAGTTATCTCATCTACTTCACGGAAAATTTATTATCATTCTGCCTTTAAATTAGCTTCTAAGCCGAATGAGAACTTAGAGTCCTTTAAAATTCGAATTAATGAGGAATTTGAAAGAAGATTAAATGAGAAAGTGGATAGATTGAAGGTTAAGTATGATAGGGCAATTGAAAAGCATAATACTCGTCTAAAGTCTCTAAGTGATGAGGCAACTATAACTGCCAATGTCCTAAAGGATATTTTAAGGGAGATTAAAGAGCTTAAAACTTCATTATTGAGGGCGAAGAGGAGTGGAAGGCCTACTCTTAAACTTTCAAGTCAAATTAGAAGTAGAGAGCTTAAAGTTGCTCGATTAAAGAGGAGGCTAGATGATCTTTCCATTAAAATTAAAGGTGAAAAGGAGGCGATTAAAGGTCTTAAGAAGGAATTTAAATTGAAAGTTAAGACTGTCAAGGAGTCTTTAGTGAAACTAAGAGATTCTCCAGCTAAGTCTATTCTCATTTTACCTAAGAAGAATGAAGTGGAATTACAAGATATTAAGTTGCTGTGGATTCCAATTTTCAATGCAACTGTTAAGGTTTCAAATGTGTATGGAGAATCAATTGTTGATATTCAATGGAATGGAGTTAATGGTAAGGGAAGTTTTGGCTCATGTATATATTGTGGTGAAACTATAATTATGCTTCATGAGAACTGGATTTGCAGTATCTGTCTTTCACCTATTTGCCTTGAACATGTAAATATTTGTTCATCATGTGGAATTTCAGTTTGCCCTGAACATTCTTGGATTTGTAGTGAATGTAAGGCGATTTTATGTGTTAGAGAGCCACAGTTTAAATGTGAGGTTTGCGGTGCACTTTTATGTAATAATTGTGTGAGACACTGTGTTAAGTGTGGTTTGGATAAGGCTTATTGTTTAGGGCATATTTTAAATTGTGATGATTGTGCTCTACCCTACTGTAAGGAGCATTTTGAAGAGCATTTATTAAAGTGTGCTAGTTGTGGTAGGAATGTATGTTCATTAGCTGTCATTGAATGTGATATTTGTGGAAAGCCTTTCTGTCCAGACTGCATTAATAAATGTTCAAAATGTGGTAGAAATGTCTGTGTCGATGATTCATGGGTATGTGATGAGTGTGAAGAAACTTTCTGTAGTGAAGAAGAGCGTTATATTTGCTCTATTTGTGGTAAAACTTTATGTGAACAACATGTCTTTAAATGCCCTGCATGTGGAAGATTTATTTGTTTAGAACATATCGTTGTTTGTCCTAACTGTGGAAGAAAGATTTGTCCCTCTTGTACTGTTAAAATTAAAAGGTTCTTTAAAACTAAAAGGGGATGTAAACTCTGCCTTAAACCATAGATTTGATGAAATCAGAGTTAATACTCATATTGAATTGTTTATATTTTTTGACTATATGTTGCCATTTTTAGGCAACTTGGAGGGAGCATTCTTCTTTTAAGTGCTCTAATATAAGCCTTCGTAGTTGGACAGTACATAGCCTTTATCCTATAATATATGTTTGGGTTTTTGGCTTTAACATATACCCATTTGATTAGTGGCTTGTTAATTGAGACCTCATATTTAATAAAGAACGATTCTGTACGTTTTTCCTTAACTTTTTCTAATCCGAAGCCATCAATTAGAATATTTCCTGCATCATCTATATCATATACTATTCTATTTTTATGTAATTCATTTATTATTGCCATTTTTCTGGCTAAATCGTTTTCAGGTATTTCTATGATTAGTGTTGATGGCATCGATTTGTTCTTCAAATTTTCACCCATCTCTCTCTCCCTACAATCCTATATAAATTCTTCATATATTTGAACTTTAAAATCAACTTGTATGCGTAATTTTTTTAAACATTCCCTCTTCATTTTGAAGGGGGATTTCCGTGAAGTATTCTGTTGTTACTAGGATTTTAAGTGATATTAGACATTTATTGAAATGCATTAAGTGTAATGGCTCTCTTCTCTTAGTCGAGTTGAGTGTAAAGAACTTTATGAAGGCGAAGGAGAAGGCGTATTTACATTTAATTTGTTCCAACTGTGATTGTGAACATTATTTTGAACAATTATCTCCTGGCGTATGGGGTTTAACTAAATCTGGTGACGTTGAGAGTAAGTAGGTAGCTTTTTACTTGAGTAAACGAATTGAAGGTTAGCTTTCATCCTTTATTGCGATGTGGACAATTGCAGGACTTTTCAGAGGATTCTCTTCAAAAGAAGAGGATGTTTCTAAGTGAAGTGGGAGTTGGAAGCCTCAAAATTCTCAAATTCAAGTTTGTGCTTCATGTAGTTGAATATGAGGTGAAGTTAATGGAGGAAAATGGATTTTAATGCTTGTTTAGGTTCAGTTTTTACTCTAAATAGACTGTGAAATGTATGCTGGGATCATGGATGATAGAACTATGAAGTTGACTTTGGAGCCTTTTATCTCTTTTCATAAATCTAATTCTAATTATAGGTAAGATCATGAATGATTTGATCAAAAGATTTGGAGGGAATACCCTAAGCGTCATTGTAACTGATAGGAATGGAAGATACAGCTTCATCTTTAATATTGCTGTAATGTAGATTAATATTGGTGAAGGCTTTTGTTAATTTTTCTTGATGTTTTTTAAGGTTGTTTTGGTGACTAGTTTCTTTACCTTTAATTTTTCTTAATAGTATGATTGATGATGTTGTGAGTGATAGTATTAAAGCATTTAACGGATTATAGTTGAGATTTCTTGAAAATATAATGTATGGTGCTAGGAATGATGTTAGCATTGTTATAAATATTATTGGATTTATTTCTCCTCCTCTCTCTTCTATCACTGGTTCAGCTATTTTCATTGCTTCTCTTAACCTTTCCACTAGATTTTTTGCGTTGACATATTCTCTTAATTTCAAAGTCATTTTTTCTTTCTTTTTTCTTTTTAGATATCTAACTTCTGCTAGGTAGTGCTTCTCACTTGACCTTCTCGGTATTAATTTTACTTCCCTTATATTTTCGACTGGAATTTTTATTGGTGGTACATGAATTATTATTGAGAGCATCATGGAAAATCTTGTTTTCAATCTTTGTGTTTCCTGTATTTCTTGTATGCCTTATACACTAATGGATCATAGATTACAAGGTTTTTTCTATTGATTTCAACTATATTTTCATCGTCAAATATCATTATTAACCATTTCTTTGGCTTTACTTCTGGCTTTAGCCACTTTTCTTCTCTTAATCTATCTAATATTATATCGTATAATTTAGTTGCATCATCTGGTTTCAACTTGAATGTTTTGGTTATTTCTTTATAGATGTATTTGTCTACTGGTAAGTTATAGTATATCTTTACTCCTTCCTCTATTAATTGAACTGATCTAATTGTTCTTAATGGAATTAAGTCTAACAGTTCAGGCGGCTCTCCTATTTCTGGTGGCGCATATACTTCAATATTTTTATTTGAAACTATAATGATGATATTTCCACTAATAGCTCTAAATTCTTTTTCTTCGACATTATTTGATTTTAGTGTAGTAATTTTCTCCATCAAGTAATTTTTCTTTATTTGAAAAGTTAAATTTTGTTACTTCCTACTTTTCTCATCTATTGAGTATAGTGAGAAATATTAGTTTAATTAGTTATTGTATTATTTGATATGCCTGCTAATCTACCGCCTAGAGCCAGAGCATTACTGAGAGAATATCAAGATGCGCGGACTATTCCAGAGAAGATTAGAGTTCTCGAACAGTTGATTTCAGCGATACCTACACATAAGGGAACTGAGAATATTCGAAAGCAATTGAGGCGTAGACTAGCTGAATTGAAGAGGGAGTTGGAGGAGCGTAAACGTAAGCGTGTAAAGTCTTCAAGCGGTAAGTTTGCTATTAAAAAGGAAGGTGCAGGTCAAGTAGTAATTTTAGGTGATACTAAGAGTGGTAAAAGTAGTTTGCTTGCCTCCTTAACTAATGCTAAGCCCAAAGTATCTGATATCCCCTTTACCACGAAAACTCCTATCCCGGGTATGCTGGTTTATGAAGATGTTCAAATTCAGCTTATTGAGGCTCCTGCTATTTCTCCTCAAGTTCCATGGCTTTCACAAGTTTTAAGTTTAGCCAGAAATGCAGATGCACTTATACTTCTAGTCGACTTATCTAGGGATCCTTTAAATCAATTGAAGTTTATAGCTGAATGTTTAAGAGATGCTAGAATTTCACTTAAAAAGCCTAAAGTCAGAATTGATATTGAGAGAAGATCTTCAGGTGGAATTCAAGTTCTCTCAACTGGGAAATTTATTGATTGCTCCTTAGATGATATTAAGAGGCTTTTTAGAGATTATGGAGTTAATAATGCAATTATTAGAATATGGGGTGATGTTTGTATTAAAGATTTAGAGGATTATGTAGGATTAAACATAGTTTATAAGCCGTCGATAATAGTTGGAAGTAAATATGATAGCAGTGTGGCAAAGAAGAATTATTTGAAATTAAAGAAATTCATTGGAGATAAAGTAAAGATTATTCCTTTTTCATTTGAATCTAAATTTAATGTAGTAGCTCTTAAAAGAGAAATTTTCAATCTTCTCAAAGTTATCCGTGTTTATACTAAGGAAGTTAATGGACCTGTTTCCAAGAAACCCTTAGTTGTTCCTATTGGCACATGTGTAATCGATGTGGCTAAAATGATTCACAGCCGTCTCTATAGAGAATTTAAATATGCTAGAGTTTGGGGTAAGTCCGTTAAATTTGATGGCCAGAAGGTTGGTAGAAATCACATACTAAGTGATGGTGATATCGTAGAAATTCGAACTAAATAGTTTAGTCTTTTTTCCTTTCGATTAACATTATCATTACTGTACAAGTTGCTATCACTACCATACTTATAGTGAAACTGGTGAGGCTATCTATCTTTAGGGATCTATTTAGAAACCATGAGAGATAACCTGAAAAGAATATTATTAGAGCTACAAATGGGAAAATCAAATCCTTTAAATTGCCTAAATTTTTCATCGCGTCTCCCCTCAGCATTGCTATCTATATAATGTTTTTGGGGGTTCATCACTTTTTCTTTCATTTTTCTCCGTTAAACTGATGTCGGCTTCCTTTTGTACACCCCACCTTACATTTGGGAAGTAGATGAGTGTGTATTTTTGTGTTTGTGCATCAATTATGTAGATGTAGATTGTGTCCATGCTTTTAAGTTTACCTACATGTTTTTTTCTAAAAGCTGTAGGATAACATATTGCTAGTTTTTTGTTGTCATCTCTAGCGACTATTAATAAGAATGAGTATTCACCCATATAGAACATGCTTAACTGGTTATTACTGTATACCCCCTTATCGGCATATTCATGGAATTTTTTGAAGATATCATTCGTTACAATTATCATGATGCCGAATGGACTCTTCTTTTCTGCCTTACCTACAGAGACTAGTAATGGGATTATTTCTAAGACTGAATAGCCCTTTTTCTTTAATTTATCAGCTATTTCATGGGTTTTTTTGAGTAGAATTTGTCTTCCTATTTCAAAATCCTTAATTAATTTTTCAGGTTCAATTTTCTTTCTTCTAAATCTACCAAATATTCCCATGATTCATCACTATTTCCTTAACTTATCTAATCGTTAACAATAAAGTTAAGCTTTTCCATTTAACGTGACTTTTTATGTTTAAATGGCATGGGCATAGCTTTTATTCCCAGTCTTTTTTCTATTTGTTTTGCTAGTTCTACTGCAAATCCAACTCTGTAATTGTCAGTTATAACTAGCTTTGGTTTACTAGTAGCAACATATAGTAATAATTGTGTAAAGTCTGCGTGATCACTTAAAGCTACTTTATACTCATTTTCACTAACTTGCCATATAATTTTCCTAAACTCCCAGCCAGTTAAGTATATCCTTATACCGTTGACTTTAACTTTTTTAATGGTCGATGCGTGATGGAATGCTATATATTCATGGTCACGCATAATTTCTTTTGCCTCTCCGCTATTCTTCATATAGATGTTATTTATACGCATTCCATGCTTTATGCAAATTTTAGTCACCTCAAAAATTCTCCGTGTAGTTATGAAGGGAATGTCTATGCTTTCACTTCTAATTAATTCCATTACTTCTTGTAATTTTCCATGAAAACCAAATATATGTACTGGTCCTCTTCGAATATTTTTTAAAATTAATTTAATTAATGAATCCCTTATTATATCGATTGGCGGTCTTTTAAATTCCGGTTTACCGTAAGTTGCTTCTATAACTAAAGTGTCTGCTTCAATAATTGGTGTTTTGGGAAGCCTAAAATCTCCAGTATAAACTATCCTCTCTCCCTCTGATAAAACTAATACTTGAGCTGCTCCAATGATGTGATCTGAATAGATGAGAGTTAATTTTTCATCTTTCCAGTTAAACTGTTCATTATAATTTAATGTCACTACTTTTTCCATGTTTCTATGATATAGAATTTCAAGTAAATCCCTAGTGGCTGCTGTCATTATAATTAATTTATTTTCATTGAAACTTTTGTTTAAATTCATTATATGATCTATATGTGCGTGAGTAACTATTCTAACTGGTCTTTCAGGATCATGAGCATCACATGAAAAATATCTCCCTAATCGTATAGCACCATTAACTGTTATTTCTGCTTTTATCATCTCTAGTATTCCTATGTAATCAATGCTAATATGAATAGTATGGCTGTTAGTGATATAAAATTGGATAGCAAAAATATCCCTACAAATCCCTTGCCTTCAATTTTAAGTGACTTTGCAATTAAATATTCCATAAATGATGCGAATAGGATATATATGAATATTGATGTTGACGCATAAATTATTGAAATATATCGCCATTCATCTAATGTAGTAATTGGTGTTGTTACAAGTAAACTGTACAGTATGGGGAGAAATATTACTGTCAATGAAAACCATGTAAGTGGTGTTGAAATTAAATTTGAAATTAATGAAAGTTTCATATATTTATTTTCCTTTAAAGATATTTTAAATAGTAAAACTTCAATTACTAATGAAATTAAAGTATAAATTATAGGTTTATCTAAATTATTTAAAATAAATATTAAAATTTTATCAAATGAAATTACTGGAAAGGGTTCCAATGTCAATTGGAGCACCATCCATTTTTCTATTTTAATTGTTTATTAAGGATTACTTTAATTGTTTTTTCTTTTTTTACAAAATTTTCATGGTGAGGTTTTGTAAAAAATTTACATAATATTAAAATATGCTGGTTTTCTGATTTGAAGTTAGTATGATGAGTACTTATGAAAAACTTAATTGTGAGGTGAAACTTATGCGTAATAATTTTGCACGTGCACTAGAGAATCTGGGCTATAAAGTTAAGTTTAATGTGTCACTGCGTGGTGAGAGTGGTGTAAAACATAAGTTTGACATTGTGGCATATGATAATCATAAACGTGTTGCAATTGATTTTCTTCGAGCTTCTAAAGATATCAATCTTGCTACCCTGGCTATATGTGCTAAGGCTATAGATGTCAAGGATGTAGTTGCAATTTTGGTTGCTCCTTCTGAAGTTAAGAGTAAACTTGTATTTTCTCCTATGCAGATTGTTCCTTTATTCTATGAAGATATGCGTGATGCTTTAGAGAAATTGGAAAAATTAGTCGTTTGATCGATTTTACTTTGATATATATTTGGAATTTTTACTTATTGTTATTTTAATTTAAAAATTTTATTTATTACTTCAATAAACCCTTCTCCTCCACATTTACTGGTCACCATGTCAGCATATAGTATCGCTTTTTTTGAGGCATTGGCAACTGCTACTCCTATTCCTGCTTCTTTAAGCATTTCTACATCTACGTCACTATCGCCTATTGCCATGAAGTTTTCAGTTTTTATGTTGAGCATTTTTGCAGCGACTTTCAATCCGTTTCCCTTGTTTACTTTTTTATCTTTCACATGTATGGCTACTTCACTAAACACTGCTGTTGCTTCTGGAATTGATGTTTTTAATAATTCAGTTGTCTTCTCTATTGCCTCCTTCCATTTGTATCCTTTTCTTAGTTTGAATGCGAAATCTACGTATCTAAAATTGTTTTGCCAACTCTCATAGAGTATGTAGTTTAATTTTTCCCTTACTAGGTTTCTCGCTTTCAATCCTATTTGGGGATTTCCAATTATTCTTATTTTATCTTTTATTCCTACTATTCCTCCATTTTCAGCGATGACTAAGTCTACTCCTCCAATATATCTTGCTAATCCCATTAATACTGGATATGCGTTTCCTGATGCTAACACTATTTTAATGTTCAAATTTTTCTTCAATTTTCTTATAACTTTGATTGCTTCTAGTAGTATTATTCCATTTTCCTGGGTTAGTGTTCCATCGACATCTACTGCAATTGCCTTAATATTATTTAGTTTCTCCATTATTCTTCACCATTATTTTAACTGGTTTATTAGCATTTTCCCAATATAATCTGCCGAGGGACATGCTCTTTGGCATTTCATGCATCTTATGCAGTTATCCTTTATAATTCTTGGTGGTTTGTCTTTTACTATTGCATTGTTTGGACATGAATTTATACATGAGTAGCAGAGTGAACAGAATATGGATCTGGAAATTAGTCTTAATGTTTCTTTGAATATTTTTTCAGCTTTTTCTTCATTGGATGATGTTACTGATATTCTTCCCATACTATTGATGTTTATGCTACCTTCTTTGCTTTTTATTAATACAACTTTTATTTTGGGTGTATATTCAACTTCGCCTAGTATTGGGGCTACGTTAACTATTTTTCTTAAGTTTATTTTTGTGTTGATTACAGCTTCAATGGCGTATGTGCCTGCACATGGCTCGTATCCCTTTATTTTCACAATTTTTGTTGGTAGTCTTTTTTCCTTTGATTCTTTTATTTTTAACTCTATTCCTAGTTTCTTTGCAAATTTAATCTGGTCTCCAGGTATTTTCTGCCATCTCCAAAACCCATATTTTGCCCATTCTTCAGGTAGATTTCTTGTTTTGGCCCATGTGTATAGATGTGTCTCCCATTTTCGCCATAGATTTGGATGTATTTGACTGACTAGTTTGAACTCAGCTAATTCACATGATGGACATAGCCAGCATCCTATTCTGTCGAATCCTTTGAAGTATAGTTCATTTGGGTTACATTTCTTCATTTTTAAGTATAGCCAGATGTGTAGTGCTGTCCAGTCTATAATTGGGCTGGCACCTATTATTCCTGGCATCCATTTATTTCTCCATACTGATGGAGATTTTGATCGTGCTAGTGATTCATATCTTCTCTGTCCTACGAGGTTTAGTGAGCCATTGGGAAAGTTTTCTTTCATTGTAGTTGCAATTGGAATTAATTTACATACCTTACAGCACCATCTATAATCTCTTGCAGGGGGGCCATAAATTTTAAAGGATTTCCAAAAGCTGTCTTTTGCATTGGCTTCAATTAATTTTAATCCATACTTACTAGCTGTATAATATACGTTCTGGATTGTTTCAGGTAGTTCGATTCCTGTGTCATTAAACATTATTGGTGTTTCTCCTAATGCTTCTAATGTTAATATTAATGTTGCTAGGCTATCTTTACCTCCTGAGAATGAGACAACTATTGGTTTGCCTATTTTTCTATTAATTTCTTCCAGAAAGACTTTAGATTTTCTTTCTAGTTTTTGTAGTTGGTTGAAGTTTCCTTTGATTGCCTTATCTAGACTGCTTGATGTTTTTTTGATATGGGTTTTCTGTTTCTTCCATGTTTTTATAATTTTAATTGATTTTTTCTCATAAACTCCTAATCCTATTGAATATCCCCTATTTGATGCTATGGCTACAAACTTTCCTTCTTCTTCTGGTAATTCACCCCTTTTTATATCGGATTTAGGAATTTTTTCCCAGAGCTTGACTTTTCCGTATTTTATTTGGGCCCAGTAACCTAACTTGGATTCTATTAGTCTTGCACATCCTTCTGCCACTGGTTTAAATCTCCATTTTTCTTTTATTGGATCATAGAAGCAGTGTCCTATAGTCCATCCATCAACTATTACTTCGTCTGCTTGATCTATGTAGACTACTTTGTTTAGGAGGATAATCTTGTTTTTTGGTGCTAGAATTTGTAGAGTTTTCCTGTCATTAAATTCATCTAAAATGCTTTTCCTTATTTTTTCCTGGTCACCTTTAAATGCTGGTCTTACATCCATTGGTGGTGATGCATGAAGTTTCCTTCCAATTTCTCCACATACACTACACTTTGGACTAATTAATGGAATGTTACAGTTACTACACCATCCAATATTTGCTTTAATTCTCCACTTGTAATTTTTCGTCATATTTGAGTTCAACTCTTCATTATCATACATGTTTTAGTTAATAAATATAGCTCATCCAAAATCTAATTAATCACCCATTTAAAGTTAACCTTGGAGAGGAAAGCTTTGAAACCTAAGGTTTTTATAACACGTGATTTACCGGGTAGAGCTATCGAATTAATTTCAAAGACTTATAATGTTGAGGTTTGGAGTAAATATTTTCCTCCTCCTAGAAGTGTGTTATTGGAGAAGGTTAGCGATGTTGATGCTCTTGCATCTTTATTGACTGATAAGATTGATAGTGAATTACTTAATCGGGCTTCTAGATTAAGAATAATTGCACAGTATGCTGTGGGCTATGATAACATTAACATTGAAGAGTGTACTAGGCGTGGAATCTATGTCACTAATACTCCTGGTGTTTTAACTGAGGCTGTAGCTGATTTAACTTGGGCTTTAATATTATCTGTGGCTAGAAGGATAGTTGAGGCAGATAATTTCGTTAGAAGTGGATTGTGGGAGAATACGAAGACTGGTTGGCATCCAAATATGATGGTTGGAGTTGATGTTCACGGTAAGACTTTAGGTATAATTGGTCTTGGGAGAATTGGGAGTGCTGTAGCTAGGAGAGCTAGGTGTTTTAACATGAAGATTTTATACTATGATGTTGAGCGTAGAGTGGAGTTAGAGGAGAAGCTTAATGCTGTCTACGTGGACTTGGATGATTTGTTAAGGGAATCAGACTTTGTTTCTCTTCATGTCCCATTAACTAAGGCTACATATCATTTAATTGGTGAGCGAGAGCTTAAAATGATGAAGCCAACTGCCTTCCTTATAAATACTTCTAGGGGTGCAGTTGTTGATGAGAAAGCTTTAATTAAAGCTTTGAGGAATCGATGGATTGCTGGAGCAGCCTTAGATGTATTTGAAGTTGAGCCCACTCCTAGAAGCAATCCATTACTTAAATTTAAGAATGTTATTGCTGTTCCTCATATTGGTAGTGCTACAAGAGAAACTAGAGAGAAGATGGCCTTGATGGTTGCTGAGAACTTATTATCTTTTGCCCACGGGGAAATTCCGCCAAACCTAGTTAATAAGGATGTCTTGAAGGTGAAACCACCTGGATTTAGACTAGTTCATCTCTGAATAACTCGAATATTTTATTTTTTCATGATCAGCTCTAACATTTTTGAGCATTCTATCTAGATTTCTAGTGTAAAATTCCCCTTAACGTGATGAGTTATTTTCATGGTGTTAGCTTTTCTCTCCTAGTTTTCTTTATTAATTCTTCTTCAAGAATTGTTGCAATTGCTATTATTGCAGCTGGAGCAGCATATTCAGTTGAAATTGTAACTCCTGGACATAAATCTACAATTAAATCTGCAAACCTATATATTCCAAGTGGTATTCCCTCACGTGAGCCTATTAGAATGTTTATTCTTTTTTTCTCCCTAGTTATCAGTTCTATGATTTTATCTTTTACTTTTGGTACTGGTTCTCCTTCAGGTTCAAATACTATTATTGGTTCCCTACGTTTTCTTTCTCTTACTAGTTGATGTAAGTCTTGAATGTATACTGGTACAATTCTCACGGATCTTCCATAAGTTCTTTTTTGGATTTCATATCTAGATTTTATTCCTTCAAATATACCATCTAGGAATGCCTTCATTTCTCTTCCTTCTACCATCCCTATGGGTGCTATTACTAGTTCCATAACTTCAAAAGTCTGAACTCCTCTACCAATTCTAATTCCCATAACTTTGGCTGCTTCGATTGAGCCAAGATATGGCATTTGTACTACTGCTATTCTTCTAAGGAAATTTATTAATGGAATTTTTTCTGGTGTAATTTTTTTCCATTCTTTTTTCCCGCTTTCAATTGCTATTAATGCAATGTCCTTTAAAATTTCAATTCTAACTATTTTTGATGGATTTTTTAAATCTACGCTTGCACCAGTAGTCTCTTTAACGGATGCTCCTGCAGCTACATTTACATCTATGCTTGTAAAATTATGCTTTCCTCTACGAACTGTCCTTACAGCGAATGTTTCATTTTTTCCAATTTTTTCTTTAGCTAGTTTAGCTACACTTTCAGCTATTTCATTTAAGTTTGCCTTTACACATTTATCTACAATTATTACTCTTTCTGCTTCCACTATTTCTTCATTAATTTTCTTGGCGACTTCGAGTTTATTATCGGTGATTATTGCTATTAAACCCATGAAGCCATAGGGTTTAGATATTATTTCTATGCTAGGTATTCTTTCTTTGATTCTGGTTGCTGTTAAATCTTCAAATCCTAATGCTGTTTTGACTAGGATGTCTATTTTTTCAAGTTTCTTCTTCAGTGATATCACCTATGAAATGGTTTATGTTTAAAGCTTTTAAGATTATGCTGTATTCAATTTCGTTATGGGTGTTTTGTATTTTCTAATTGCTAATTGGATTGGAAGTAGATTTTAAGTTTGGTAGTATTTTACGATCTTTTTTACTGCACGTGCAATGTCGATTACTTCGTCATCGTTTAAAGCGGGTTGAGTTGGTAAAGTTATTACTCTCTCACTTATCCATTCAGCGTTTGGGCATAATCCTTTTTTATATTTAATTTCTTTGCCATAGAAGGGGCAAGACCATGGACAGCCTTTTCCATGTCCGATTTTTTCTTGGAATAATGGTTCGAGGTATAAGACACTTGGATATGCAACACTAATCCATACATTTTCAGCTTTTATTGCCTTTACAATTTCATCTCTATTTTTTCTTAATTTTTCGATTTCTAGGATGATGTTATATATGTGCCATGCATGTTCAACGTTTCTTCTTTCAATTGGAAGTTGAATGACTTCAACATCTTCAAGTTCGTCCTTGTATATTGAGGCAATTTCTTTTCTTCTTCTATTGAGTTCATTTATTTTTCTTAATTGTGTAATTCCTAGTGCAGCTTGTAGCTCTGTCATTCTATAGTTATAGCCTAGTAATACATAGTGATACCATCTTGGCTCACCATGATGTCTTATTAGTCTAGCTTTTTCTGCTATTTCATCATCATTTGTTAGGAGCATTCCTCCTTCACCAGTAGTTATATTCTTGCTTAGATAGAAGCTGAATGAATTTATTTGTCCAAATGTTCCTACTAGTTTTCCATTATATTTTGCTCCAATTGCTTGAGCGCAATCTTCAATGACATATAAATTATTTTCATTGGCAATTTTCATTATTTCATTAATCTCGGCTGGATGCCCACATAAGTGAACAACGATTATTGCTTTAGTTTTCTCTGTAATTTTCTCTTCAATACTTGTAGGGTTTATATTGAAGGTTTCTTTATCTATATCTGCAAATACTGGTATAGCGTTTTGATGGAGTATGGAGGAGGCTGATGCTACGAATGTAAATGGCGTAGTGATGACTTCATCTCCAGGACCTATTCCCAAGGTTCTTAATGCTACATGTAATGCTACTGTTCCGTTGGATACTGCAATTGCATGTTTAACTCCATGATATTCAGCAAATTTTTCTTCAAATTTCTTGGTGGTACTTCCAACTAACATTGTTAATCTTCCAGATTTTAGAACTTTAACTATTTCTTCTATATCTTCATCAGTGAATTTAGGGAATGCTGATATGGGTTTACTTCTAATTGGTTTTCCTCCTTCAATTGCAGGTTTCTCTATCATTTTATCACCTTATTAACTATTTTTTACTCCATTTTAGTTTATATTTTTTACTCCACTCATTTCGTGAGTCAACTCGAAAATTTAGGAAGCTTGTAATAGTATGCTTATTGTTGTATTATAGTTCTATCACTTATTTATAATTCTCCTTCACGACGCTTAAAGCTATACTTGTTACAGTTCGTTTTATATGTGGCATGGTTAGGATCCCTTTAATGAATTTGTTTAAGTGTTCTCTATCCTTGAATTTGGCGATAACTGCTATATCAAATTCGCCTGTTATATCATATATGCTCATTACTTCGTTAAAATTTGC
Organism: Candidatus Culexmicrobium sp.; assembly: GCF_058356305.1. Classification (NCBI taxonomy): domain Archaea; kingdom Thermoproteati; phylum Candidatus Culexarchaeota; class Candidatus Culexarchaeia; order Candidatus Culexarchaeles; family Candidatus Culexmicrobiaceae; genus Candidatus Culexmicrobium; species Candidatus Culexmicrobium sp. The sequence continues at coordinate 44,082 of NZ_JBTVBB010000001.1, read as the reverse complement.
TATTTTCTTTTCAACTTCAATTATGTAGGGGCCTTCTACTTGGATCATTATTATTGCTGTTAAGTCATATCCAAGTTTTGAATAGTCTATGTCGATTGTGAAGGCCTTTATAACTCCTGCTTCTTCTAATTTTTTAATTCTATTATATACTGTTCCAATGGCAATGTTGAATTTTTCAGCTAGTTCTTTATATGTTTGTCTAGAGTTTTTCCTTAATTCCTCAATTATCTTGAGATCTATCTCATCAATTTTAATTTTAGTCATTAGAATCTCTCCAAGTATTTTTCTATTTCCCATATAGTTATTTTATTTTTATTTTGACTCCATGGGCCCTCATGCTTTATGTATTCTTTCCATTCTTTCATTTTTAGTTCGATTATTTTTCTTGTTAAATGTTGACCTAGGGCTTCTTGGATTATATTGTTTTTCTTGAATTCTTCTATTGCTTCATATAGATTGGCTGGTAATACTTTGAATTCTTCATTGGAGTGATATGCATTTTCATGACATGGGGGTCCCGGTGAATTTTTATTTTTGATTCCCCAGATTCCCGCCGCTATTATCGTGGCTAGGCCTAGGTATGGGTTGAATGATGGGTCTGGTTGTCGATATTCAATTCTACAGTTTTGCTCTCTGATTGGTCTTGGTATTCTTATTAATGTAGTTCTATTGCTGTATCCCCAGCAAATATAGACTGGAGCTTCATATCCTGGAGCGAGTCGCTTATATGAGTTGACTAGTGGATTTAGGATTAATGATAAGCCTCTTGCACAGTTGAGTATTCCTGCTATGAATTGTTTTGCCATTTCTGAGATATCTTTTCTTTCATTTGCATAGAATAGGTTTCTGTAATCTTTGTCGTTTAAGCTTATGTGTATATGAGCACCACTTCCATTTACTCCTATAAATGGTTTTGGCATGAAGGTGGCTATGTATCCACTTTCCTTTATAATTGTTTTTATCATCATTTTTGTGATAATTATTTTGTCTGCTAATTCAATTGGATTTGCTGCTGTTATAGCTAATTCATGTTGTCCTGGAGCTACTTCGTGATGTAGCTTTTCATAGTCTATACCACAATTATCAAGTATTTCTCCAAGATGCTTTTTTATTAGGTCTCCATAGTCTAGGGGTTTTGAATCCATGTATTGTGCATTATCTTGAGCTACAATTACTCCATTTTCATCTAACTTTTTAACTATGAAGAATTCTACTTCTATTCCAGTCTTAATTTTTATTCCTTTTTCTTCAATACTGGATACTATTTTCTTTAGGAGTACCCTTGGATCTCCCATAAATGGTTTGTATTCTGGAGTGTAGGTGTCACATATTACAATCGCCGTTCTATTATCTTCCCAGATGGCTTTAGTTAGAGTTTTTATGTCAGGTATTGCTATTAGGTCACTTTTTTCAATTTCTGCATATCCGGGTATTGATGATCCATCAAATCCAACTCCATAGGACAATGCTTCTTCGAATTTTTCTTTTTTTATTATGATGCTTTTAGGGATGCCGTGAATGTCTACTATTATTAAGCGCATATATTTTGGATCTATTTTCTCTAGTTCTCTTAGCTGTTCTCTTACTTCATTCTTCATGTATTAATATTGAATAAGTTTCATAATTTATATATTTTTATAAAAGTTTTTCAAGATTTCTATGTATAGTATTTATTGAATTTCAGCTTCATCCCTTTTGTTCTTGATTGCTACTTTAGCTGAGATGAAAAATTTATATTTTACTGTATTTTTCCCACAATCCTCTTAAGTTTAATTCTTTTATTAAGATTTTAATGCCATTTGATGTAGCTTTTCCATTTTCAATTATTCTCTCTCTTTTTGGAATTATTATGGCTCCTTCATATAATCCGCTTGGATTTATAATGTAGAATGTTTGCAGTACAAAGATTAAATAGTTCAATTCACTTGCTGGGAAGGCTTGTACTAAGAAGTCTAATTGTCTATCTGTTAGCCAGGTTCTTTTCTTTAATGACTCTTTAATGCCTTCCTTCTGTTCATCCATTGCGTCTATTATATCCTTAAGTTCTAATTTATTCTCCCTTAAGAAGCTTTTAATGGCGTCTTTTAATCTTATATATCTATATTTCATCTCAAGAAATTATATTGTTTAATTATTTAATTAAACTTTGAGTAATGCTTAATTTCTACTTTTACATTTACATTATAAGAATCCAGCTGTGACTTGGAGGTTTGTAAATGGGTAAATGGGTTATATGTGGTGCATGGCCATATGTAAATGCTATACCCCATCTAGGCACTTTAATTGCATGTGTACTGTCACCTGATGTTGTTGCTAGATATCTCAGGCTTAAAGGTGAGAAGGTAGTGTTTGTTAGTGGTTCAGATGAGCATGGGTCACCAATTGAGGTTGAGGCTAGGAGAAAGAATATTCCACCTAAAAAATTAACTGATGAATTACATAGCTATGTCGTAAAGCTTTTCAAGGATTTTGGGGTGAGCTATGATAATTATACTAGGACTGAGAATCCGGATCACATAGAATTTGTTAGAAAATTTTTTATGAAACTATATGAAAACGGTTATATTTATGAGCAACAAGTAACTCTTCCATATTGTACAAAGTGTAAAATTTTTCTTCCTGACAGGTTTATTGAAGGAACTTGTCCTCATTGTGGTTATCCTAATGCTAGAGGAGACCAATGTGATGGCTGTGGTCGACTATTAGATCCAGTTGACCTTATTAATCCGAGATGTGTATTATGCGGTTCTGAGCCAGTATTGAAAAGTACTAAGCATTGGTTCTTTGATTTACCTAAACTGAGCGATAAGCTAAGAGATTTCATTGAAAATCATCCCAATTTTCCTGATAATGTTAAAAATTACTGTAAGGCCTGGTTTAGGGAGGGTTTGAAGCCTAGAGCTATAACTAGAGATAGTAGTTGGGGGATACCTGCACCCTTCCCTGGCTCCGAGGGGAAAACAATTTATGTTTGGTTTGAAGCACTTTTAGGTTATCTATCTGCGACTTTACAATACTTTAAACGTAGAGGTGAGACTGAGAAGTGGCTGAGCTTTTGGAAGGATCCTGAGACAAGAACAGTTTTCTTTATTGGTAAGGATAACATTCCATTTCACGCTATAATATTGCCTGCAATGCTTTTTGCTTCACATGAAGGCTATGTATTGCCTTGGCAGATATCATCTATTGAATTTTTAATGTTTGAGGGTCAAGCGTTCAGTAAGAGTAGAGGGGTAGGGGTCTGGCTTGATGAAGCCTTAGAGTTATTACCCGCTGACTATTGGCGTTTTGCCCTAGTTTTAATGCGACCTGAGGTTAGAGATTTAAACTTTACATGGAAAGATTTCTATAGAATTGTAAATTCAGATCTAAATGATAATCTTGGCAATTTCATCCATAGAACTCTAACTTTCATATATAGGTATTATGATGGCTTAATACCTGAGCCAGATGTATTTGACGAGGAAGATAAAGACTTTATTAATAAAATAAAGAGTATGCCTAAAAGAATTGGTGGACTAATTGAAAATATGCGGTTAAAGTTAGCTGGAGAAGCATTACTTGAACTTCCAAGATATGGTAATCATTACTTGAATGTCAAGGAGCCTTGGCATAAAATTAAAACTAATCCAGACATAGCTAAAACATCTCTATGGATCTCCGCTAACGCTGTTAAGTCTTTAGCAATATTAATGGAACCATTTATGCCATTTTCAGCTGAAAAACTCTGGAGTATGCTGGGTCTAAGGGGCTCTGTTCATGACGCTAACTGGGATGATGCATCAAAGTTAACCTTATCTTCTGGACACGTTATCAATAAGCCTAAACCATTGTTCCGAAAATTACCTGTTGACTTTATTGAAAAGGTTAACGGTAGATTGAGGGATATTAGAAAACAAGTTAATAGACCATTACTTGTCAAATAACTTAAACTTCATGTTACTTGTTTTATTCATGGATAAATCATATTAATTGTCAATCTTTATTTCATTTGGGGGTGAAGGATTACGAGGCTAGAGGACCTAGTGCTTCAATATAGGGATAAGCGTTTAGCTAAGAAGATAGTCGATTACATTGACCGTCTTGTTTATGATAGGAAATTGTTGATAATGCATGTATGCGGTACACAGCCCTAAGGGCTGGCCGACACATGAATATACTATTACTCATAGTGGTATACGGTCATTGATTTCCGAAGTAGATTTGAGGGCTGGTCCAGGATGCCCTGTTTGTGTAGCTTCCCCTAGTCATATTCAAATGGCTGTTGAATTATCATTTAAGAAGGATGTTATAGTGACCACTTATGGGGACATGTTTAGAGTTAAGGGTATAAGTTCGTCATTAATGGAGGCTAAGTCTAGGGGTGGGAAAGTAAATGTTGTCTATAGTGTTTGGGATGCAGTTAAACTTGCTAGAAGGTATCCTAATAAAGAGATTGTTCATTTTGCAATTGGTTTTGAAACTACTGCTCCTTCAACTGCAGCTGTCCTCTTAATGGATCCTCCTAAAAACTTTTCGATTATATGTACTCACTTACTTATACCACCAGTCATGGAACATCTCCTTAAACTTGGAGAATTAAAGATTGATGGTTTTATATGTCCAGGCCATGTATCAACTATAATTGGAGCTAAGCCATATAGACCTATTGCTAAGAAGTATAGAGCTCCAATGGTTATAGCTGGATTTGAACCTATAGATGTTTTACTTGGAGTTGTCATGATTATTAGAATGATTAATGATGGAGTCTTCGATGTATGGAATGAGTATGTTCGTGTTGTTAGAGAAGAAGGTAATGAGAAGGCTATTAGAATTATGTATGAAGTCTTTGAGGTTTGTAGTGCTTATTGGCGGGGGATAGGTTTTGTTCCTAGATCTGGCTTAAAATTGAAGAGTGAATTTGAAGATTATGATGCTACTAAGAAGTTTGACGTTAAGGTTGATGAGTCTTATAGTATGCCGCCGGGATGTAAGTGTGGTGAAGTTTTGAGAGGTTTGCTGATGCCTCATGAGTGTCCCTTATTCGGCAGAGCATGTACTCCTTTAAGTCCAGTTGGTCCATGTATGGTTTCAAGTGAGGGTTCATGTGCAATTGTTTATAAGTATGGACGTAGGTTGAATGCTTAATTTAGCAGGAATCTTTATATTTTTCTTTCAATGATATTTTATAATCTATATTTATGGGATGGAAAATGGTTAGTTTGAGAGTATTTGAGATAATTTTATATCCAGCTATGACATATACCTAGGTAGGTGAGGTTATTGAGTAACAAAGTTTATATACAGCAATCCCAGAAGTCCTTGAAGAGAAGTGAAAGTTTAAAGGTCTTTCTAAAGCTCTTTCCATACTTATTCAAGAGGTGGAAGTATTTTGTTTTATCAATTATCTTCATGTTTATTTCGTCTCAATTAAGTGTGCTCATACCCTCGATTTCCCAAAGGGTGATTGATGAGGGTATTGTTGGAGGTAAATATGATATCATTTCGTTTCAAGTTTTACTCATATTTTCAATAACTATTTTAATAAGTGTCTTTAATTACTTTGAACGTTATTCAAGCATACTTTTTTCTCAAAACATTATTATGGATTTAAGGAATGATGTTTTTGAAGCTGTTCAAAAACAGTCCTTTGCTTTTTTCGATAGAATGCCTATAGGTCAATTGATTGCTAGAATTACTAATGATACTGATAGAATGTCCAGATTTCTTTCATTTCAGCTTAGAACTCTAATTAGCTCAAGTGTATTAATTGTCTTGTCTTTTGCCTATATGCTTCAAATGAATTTTAAGCTTGCAGCTCTATCCTTCATAATATTGCCTTTCATGATTATTATTAACTTGAAGTATAGTTCTCTTATCCGTCCAATATACTCTGCAATTAGACATCAAGTAGGCGTTTTAACTTCAATTGTAAACAATAATGTTGTCGGTATTAGAACCATTAAGGCATTGGCAGTTGAAGATGTTGAATTTAATCGTTTTTCGAATGAGAATGAGCAATTACTTCAATTATCTTTGAAGGCCTCGAAGATTAGGTCAATTTATGGCTATAGTAGTTCTCTGATTATTGGAATTGGATTGACAATAATCTTGTTTTATGGTGGTAGTGCGATTATAAGTGGAGAGTTAACTATTGGTGAATTAACTGCCTTTAATGCGTATTTATTAATGTTAATGTGGCCTATGAGATCTATAGGCTTCTTTATATCTGGCTTTCAGAGATCTATGACTGCTGCCAATAGGTTATTTGAAATCATGGAGCTTGTACCAGATGTTAAAGAGAAACCTAATGCTATTGAGCTTCCACCAATTAAGGGTGAAGTTAAGTTTGAAAATGTATCCTTTGCATACCGTGAGGGTAAATTTGTATTAAAGAATATTAATTTAATAGTTAAGCCAGGTGAAAAAATAGCTATTTTGGGACCTGTAGGCTCTGGAAAGAGTACTTTGATTCGTCTAATTCCAAGATTTTATGATGTATCTGAGGGTAGAATTTTAATTGATGGTTGTGATATACGTGATGTAAAGTTGAAGTCGCTTAGGAGGCAAATAGCTATAGTATCACAGGAACCATTTCTATTTGCTGGATCTATTAGAGAGAATATTGCCTTTGGAAATCCTAATGCGAGTATGGATGAAATTATTAAAGCTGCAAAGATTGCTAAAATTCATGATTTTATAATGTCTTTACCTAAGAAGTATGATACAATTATTGGTGAAAGAGGAATCACTCTGTCTGGTGGTCAGAAACAGAGATTAGCTATTGCAAGAGCATTGGTGGCTGATCCCAAAATTCTAATTCTTGATGATCCAACCTCTAACTTAGATGCTGAAACTGAAAAGAGGCTGGTTGAAGATTTAAGGGAGATAATGAAGGGGAGGACGACTTTCATTATAACTCAGAGACTTTCACTTGTAAAATTGGCTGATAGAATAGTTGTTTTGGATAAGGGTAGGATTGTCGAGGTGGGAACACATGAGGAGTTAATTTCAAGGAAGGGTTTATACTATTCCCTCTATAATATCTTTTTAAAATTGGAGGAGGGAGTCAAGATTTATCCTAAACCAAGAATTCCTAGAGGTGATGATGAGTAATGACTGCTCATTTTTGGAGACATAGCCTTTTGCTTGAAAAATCTAAGAAAACTGAATTACCTGCAAGGGTGCTGATAAAAAGATTGTTAGGTTATTTAAAGCCATATAAAGCCGCCTTCATTGGTATTGTTATATTAATCATTATTAACTCTATTACAAGTTTAAGTGGCCCATTCATTCTAGGCATGGCTATTGATCATTATATTTTGAAGGGTGATTTAAATGGTTTAATTTACATGAGCGTCATATACTTGGTAGTAATGATAGTTCAATGGCTTGTTCAAAGCTTTAGATCATATTTACTTCAATGGGTTGGACAAAATTTCCTAGCAAATATTCGTAGAATGATTTTTGATAAATATCTAAACTTGTCCTTAAGTTTTTATGATAGAAGTAGGGCTGGAGATTTGATTTCCATAGCAATTAATGATACAAGCACTCTTCAGGAGGTCTTAATCTCAGGAGTTTTTAGTGTTATAGGTGATACCTTAACTCTTTTTGGAGTACTAATTGCAATGTTTATGCTTAGTATTCCACTTACTCTTGCATCATTAACTATAATTCCATTGATGATCACTGTAGCCTATATTTTAAGTTCTAAGTTTAGGCGAGCTTATAGGTTAACTAGAGAAAAAATTGCTAAAGTTACACAGCGTGTTCAGGAGAGTGTTTCTGGAATTAGGGTTGTTCAAGCTTTCAGTAGAGAAGATATGATTCAGCAGACTTTCAGGTCAGCTTCACTTGAAGCTTTTCAAGCTAATGTTATGGCTGGGAGGCTTATGGCACTTTTCTGGCCCCTTGTACGTATGATATCAATTATATCCACTGTTATCGTCTTATGGTATGGTGGCTACTTGAAGTCAATAGATGCAATTTCAATTGGAGTTTTAGTAGCTTTCTTATCTTATGTTTCAAGATTTACTCGTCCGATAATGAATTTAGTTAACATGTATGATGCAGTTCAAGCAGCCTTTGCAGCTTCTGAGAGAATTTTTAGAATACTTGACGAAGAAATTGAAGTGAAGGATGATCCTGATGCAATTGAATTAACTAAAGTTGAAGGGAAAATTGAGTACAAGAATGTTTACTTTGAATATGTTCCTGGAATTTCAGTGTTAAAGAATATTAACTTGACGATCAATCCAGGTGAAAAAATAGCTATAGTTGGTCCAACAGGTGCTGGTAAAACAACATTAGTCTATTTACTATGTAGATTTTATGATGTAAAAGATGGTGTAATCCTAGTTGATGGACATGATATTAGAAGAGTGAAGCAAAGATCTTTAAGGAAGCATATAGGTTTTGTTCCTCAAGAAACCTATTTATTTCCTGGTTCCATAATGGAAAACATTAGAATTGGCAAGCCAGATGCATCAGATGAAGAAGTTATTGATGTTTGTAAACGTTTAGGGATACATGATTTTATAATGAGACTTCCCAACGGTTATGACACTGATGCAGGTGAAGCTGGGATACGTCTATCAACTGGGGAGAAACAATTAATATCATTTGCAAGGGCAATGCTTAGAAATCCCCCAATATTAATTCTAGATGAAGCAATATCTAGTGTTGATGCAAAGACGGAGCAAATGATAATAAACGCTATCAAAAAACTGTTAGAAGGTAGGACAGCGCTAATAATAGCTCATAGATTGAGTATGGTTAGAGATTGGGATCGAATAATCGTATTGGATCAAGGTGAAATTGTTGAAGAAGGTTCACATGAAGAATTGATGGCAAAGAAGGGAATATACTATAACTTCTATAAGTCACAGATAAAGACAGTGGAAGTTAGTCAAATAGTTTCAAATAATAATGGCAGTTAATATAATCACAGTATCTTATGTGGTCTAAGTAGGGCATAAGAATTTATTATGATTATAATTGATATTAATAATTATAGTGAATGTTGGGAAATTAGAATTGGATTAGGTGAGTGTAATGAGAGGTAAGGTAGGTTTAGTTATACTGACAATAATCCTTCTAGTGTTGCCATTTTGGACGCCTAGTAATGCTAGCATCATTTATTCTCAAACTCAAGAGAGTGAAGTTTTTAGAATAGAAACTTTGGCGGACCTTTTCAATGTAATATCTGAAATTTCAGGTTCATTCACAGATTATGAAGGCAACAACATAACTATCATTGCTAAAGTTTTAGGTGAAGAGAAGGTAAATGCAATTGATTGCTGGAAGGTTAGTGTAACTCTTGAAGCTGAGGAACCGATTTCAAATGGCACTTTATGGATTTCAAAGAGCACTGGTCTTTGTGTAAAGGCTAGATTGGATGATACAATATTTACTGGACAACTTGCTGAGGCTATTGGTGCTCTTCTATTGAACTCCTGGTTGTTTTGGATTCAAGCTTTCTGGGAGTCTTGGAGCTTTCCTACATTGATTGAGTGGCATTATGTTTATGAATATGGCCATGTGGTTTTCCTTGGAACTGAAACCCGTACTTATGGGGAGACATCATTACTCGTTTATAAGTATAAATACGTTTTTCACCCCACAGCCCCCCAGGAATTTAGATGGACTGTTGAAGGCTGGATTGCTCCAACAAAGTTTGGAGGGATACTTGTATATTTATATGTTGAATCTCCAGATACTCAGCAATGGTTTAAATGGGAGCTTATGTCAATAGCTATGAAGGAGCCCCAAGAACTGCCTAAATTACACTTTTCTTCATTCAAAATTAGTCAATTACAAGTAGAGCCTGGTGAAGAAGTTACAGTGAGTATTGATATATCTAATACGGGTGGCACCTTCGCTATTTACAATGCTACACTCCTTATAGATGGAAAACTAGTGGACAGCAAAGTTTTACTTGTAAATGCAGGGGAGACGGAAACAGTATCCTTTACCATTAGAATTGATGATGAAGGTGAACATTTAATTGAACTTTGCGGTGAAAGTGGAACTATCTTTGTTGGAGTAGCTTCTCCAGCGAAATTTGAAGTCTCAAGTTTAGACATTAATCCTATCTCCGTCACCGTTGGTGATGAAGTAGCAATTTCAGTTAAAGTTACCAATACTGGTGGTAGCTCTGGCAGTTACACTGTAACATTAAAAGTGGATGGTGAGGTTAAAGATTCCAAGCAAGTAACTCTAAATGCTGGTGAAACTACAACAGTAGTCTTTCGTTTTAAAGCTAATACACCAGGCACTTTTTCAGTGGAAGTTAATGGTTTAACAGGAAGTTTCACAGTTAATCCTGAGCAGCCCCCTGAAGAACCTGGGCCAACAGGTCCTTCAATGGAGACAATCGGTATAGCTGCTATAGCAATTATTGCTATAGCTATAGCTGTGATCTTCTTTACGAAAATGAAGAGGTAAATGAGGCTAGCGTTAATAACTAAACTCTTAAATTTTTATTTTAATGAATCTTCAATAAAGCTGACTCAACATTTTAAGGTAACATTTATTGCTATTTGTGTTTAATTTTCTCTATGATCTTGTTTGTTTTCTAGAGAGCATTAAATAACTCTTAATGACTCTGCTAATGGATGGCCTTTACAATGTAGAATGAATTCCTTATAGTATCCAAAGGGTGATTTATAAACTTCATATCCCCTTTCCTTTAACAATTTATATATGATTTTTAATGCTTTTACTGCCTTGCTAGGTTTACTTAAGTCGGTTGAGAGATGTGCATATGGATATAGAATTATAGTTTTAACTCCTAGTCTCTTTGCTACTTCAATAATTGCATTGACTGCTTTTCCAGATTTTTCTTCTAATTCTTCTTCATCTTTTCTTTCAACTGTAGTGAAGGCTACTAGTACGTTTGATGCTTTAAATTCTCTATTTTTATCAATTAACTTGTCTCGTATGCTAATTTTAGCTGGCTGACTTACTTTCCACCAAAATTTTTCTGCATGGACAAGTAATATTCGCATTAACTTTCCTCCCTTACTGGTTATATTTTAGGTTATGTTAGTGTTTTTCGATTAAATAATTCTATATTTAACTAGCTTTGTTATCAGTGGTTTTGGGAAATGGTTAAATAACTTGATTTATGTTTAATTGACTTTGGGGTTGTGGATGATAAAATCCTCTAAGCTTAGGGTTGCTGCAGTTCAATTTAAAGCTTCAAATAATAAGAATGAAAATCTAGATAAAATAATGTCATATATTGACGAAGCTTCAGAATATGCTGAGTTAATTGTTTTTCCAGAGTGTGCCATGTATTTTCCACTACCTAAAAGGGATTTCATTAGAATTGCTGAGCCTATAGATGGTGATTTTATTAAGTCTATATTGTCCTCCGCAAAGAAACATGGAGTGAATATTGTTTTTAATACTTGGGAAACCTGTAGTGAAGCTGAGGATAAAATTTATGATACCTCTATTTTTATTTCAAAAGATGGTGAAGTAAAATCGATTTATAGGAAGACCCACTTATTTGATGCATTTAAGTATAAGGAGTCATCTTTCATTAAGCCTGGAAGCATCTTTGCAGATCCAGTATCTATAGGTGGCTTTAATATTGGTATGCTAATCTGCTATGATATTCGTTTTCCTGAGACGGCTAGAATCCTTACGATTAAGGATTGTGATGTTATTTGTGTTTCAGCTGCTTGGTACTCTGGTTTACTTAAAGAGGAGCATTGGCTTACTATGGTAAAAGCTAGAGCTATCGAGAATGGTGTTTATATTGTGGCTGCCAATCAGCCTGGACCGAGGTTTTGTGGTAGAAGTGTTATTGTTGATCCTTTCGGTGTAGTGTTGGCTGATGCTGGTGATATGGAGAAAGTTATTTATGCTGAGCTTGATTTAGAGAGGCTAAAAAATGTTAGGGAAATGCTTCCATTGATTAATCAGCGTCGACCTGATATTTATGGGGATCTGATTACTCGATTTTAATTTCAAAGCCTTTTTCTTCTTCTTTACCTATTTTCTCTAGTTTAACTTCTAACACTCCATTTTTATAGTTGGCCTTTGCACTTTCAGGCTTGACCTTTGCTGGTAGGTCTATTTCTTTATAGTATTTTCTGTCTCCTGTCTGGGCACTAATGATTAGTGAGTTTTCTGATGCCTTTACTTTTATGTCTTCCTTGTTAATCCCTGGCATTTCAGCTATTACTGTAACTGTTTTTTCATCTTCAAACACGTCTATTAGTGGTTCTCTTTCTTCACCTATGCTTGGTCTACCTGCAATTCTTTTTACATTGCCGAATTCTCTGATTATTGGTCTTCCATCTGGTCCAATTGTTATTGAGAATCCATATATGTATGGGCCTTTAACTTCTATGTCTCCCATTAATTCTTCTGGCCTTAACATTGAGAATCTCCTAGTTAATCTCCGTAATTCTCTTTCAAGTTCCTCGAATTCTTCGAAGAAATCTCTGAAGAAGTCATCCCAAATGCTTCTCCTTTTCCTTCTCCACCAAGACATGTCTACCACCGTCTTCTATTAATAAATCGTGGGAATTAAATTTAGCGCTTAAATATTTTGTATTCATTATTTCTATTTTAAGTAAAAAATTATAAGAATAAATTCTCATTGTTATCTTAGTTTAATTAGAGTTCCTCTTTGATAGCCTTAGATATACGTTCTATTCCCGTATTGATTTGTTCTATTGTTGGATAGGTGAAGTTTAACCTCATTGTATTTCTTCCACTTCTATCCACGTAGAAGGGTTGGCCTGGTACATATGCAACTTTATATTTTTTAATACATTTGTATAGCATTTTCTTTGTATCTACCTTTTCTGGCACCCATGCCAATATGAACATTCCACCTATAGGTTTAGCCCATTTACAACCATTAGGCATGTTTTCTTCTAAGGCTTTGAGCATTGTGTCTCTTTTCTTTCTATACACCTTCTTAACTTTCGGTATATGTTTTTCTATGATGCCTTGTCTTAATGCTTCTGCTACTATGTATTGATTTAGCGTTGATGTACATAAGTCCATGGATTGTTTGGCAATTATAATTTTCTCAATTATTTTTTCATCTCCAGCAATCCATCCTAGTCTCAGACCTGGAGATAATATTTTGCTAAATGTACTCATGTATAGTACTCTGTCTTCATTATCTAGTGTTACTAATGGTGTCACCTTAATGTTTTCATATAGAAAGTAGCTGTAAGGGTCATCTTCAATAATTATTAGATCATATTTGGAGGCTATTTCAAGGAGACTTTTTCTTCTATCCATGCTCATTGATAGTCCTGTTGGGTTTTGGCATGTTGGGATTGTATATATGAATTTAATTTTTTCCCCATTCTTCTTTAACTCCTTTACTCTTTTTTCTAGAATGTCTGTTCTCAATCCTTTATCATCCATTGGAATTCCAACAATTTTAGGTTCATATATCTTAAATGCATTAATAGCTGCTAGATAGGTTGGAAGTTCCACTATTATGACATCACCTTGATCTATTAGTATTCTTCCAAGTATATCTAATCCTTGTTGACTTCCACTAGTTATCACAATACTATCTATTCCCTTAACTTTTATCTTCTCTTTATACATGAAATTGAATATTTCCTTTCTAAGCATTTCAATTCCTTGGGTTGGACCATATTGTAATGCTTTTTCGCCATGCTCATTGATTATTTGAAATGTTATTTTTGCGATTTCCTCTTTAGGGAAGAGTTTAGGGTCTGGCATTCCTCCGCCGAAACTTATGATATCACCTTTAGCAACCCATTTTAATAATTCTCTTATTTCTGATGCTTTCATTAGTTTAGTTCTTTCTGCAAATATTTCTTCATAATTCAATATGCTGCCTCCAATTCATGTTTGTCCAATTTCACTAGAGTGTCAATACTATTCCTTAATAAGACTTGTTACTTATTACTTTACAAGCCACCCATACTTAGAATTTAATTTGAGAGGTTTTTAGCAAAACTATAATATTATATTGTGAATAACATTGTTGTGGTGACATTATGGGTGAAGCTAGAGTTTACTATGACAAAGTGTTTGAGTTACTACAGAGGCATCATGAATGGTTTAAGGGTGTTATTCCATTGATTGCTAGTGAAAATATTCCTAGTCCAGCTGTGCGTGAAGCTATAATTAGTGATTTTGGCAATAGATATGCTGAGGGTTGGCCTGGAGAGCGAGTTTATGCTGGCTGTAAGTATATTGACCAAGTTGAGTTAATTGCCATTGAGTTGGCTAAAAAATTATTTGATGCTGAATTTGTTGATGTTAGGCCAATTTCAGGTGTTGTAGCTAATCTTGTTATTTACACAGCATTTACTCAGCCAGGAGATTACATCTATGTTTTACCAATACCGAAGGGTGGACATATTTCTATGGGTAAGAAGGAGCTTGGTGGGACAGCTGGAGCTGTTAGAGGCTTGAAGGTTCAGTATTTAGCTTATGACGACCATGAATTGAATATTGATGTTGATAGAACGATTAGAAGAGTTGAAAGATTAATGAAGAAGGGTCATAAGCCTAGTCTAGTAATGTTTGGTGCAAGTGTCTTTCCATTTCCACATCCAGTTAAAGAGTTAGGTGAATATTTTCATAGTATTGGTGCAACTGTAGCTTATGATGCTGCACATGTTGCAGGTTTAATTGCAGGAAAAGTTTTCCAAGACCCGTTACGTGAGGGTGCAGATGTTGTTTCCATGAGTACTCATAAAACACTTCCCGGTCCACAGCATGGAATGGTAGTTTCATGGGAAAAGTATGCTGAAGAAATTAAGAGAGCAACATTTCCTGGATTAGTTAGCAATCATCACCTACATAATGTTGCTGGTGTGGCAGTGGCATTAGCTGAAATGATGGAGTTTGGTAGGGAATATGCTCAGCAAATTATTCGTAATGCTAAAGCTCTTGGACAAGCATTGTATGAGCGTGGATTTAAAGTTTTAGGTGAGCATAAAGGCTTTACAGAATCTCATACACTTATAGTTGATATATGGGAGTATGGTGATGGAGCTAAAATTGAGAAAATGCTTGAAGATGCGAATATTATTGTAAATAGAAATCTACTTCCATGGGATATTAAGATGGGTAGACATTACAAACATCCTGGAGGTATACGGTTAGGCACCTCTGAGGTTACTAGGCTTGGAATGAGAGAGAGTGAAATGGAGGAAATTGCAGAGTTTATGAAGCGAGTAGTCATTGATAAAGAATCTCCTGAGAAGGTTGGAAGAGATGTTGTTGAGTTTAGAAGGCAGTATCAGAAGATTCATTATTGCTTTGAAAGTCTAACTGATGCATATGCCTACATTAAGATTCGATAATCAATGATGAATTATTTTATTATTTCCTTTCATTTCTAATGCTTTTTTAATTATTTCTCTAGCTACTTCACGTTTACTCATTAAGGGTATATGAGTCACTTTCTTATTTCTATCAATTATATAGACTTCATTATAGTCTGATCCAAATCCAATGTCACTTCTAGATACGTCATTAGCTACGATCAAATCTAAATTGTTTTGTAATAGTCTTCTAAATGCTCTTTCAATCATCTCCTCTACTGATACTCCATATTCTGCTTTAAATCCAACAATTACACTTTTAGGTGCATATTTTCTAATCTCGCCAGATATTTTAGGTGTTGCAATTAACTTTACTGTCAATTCTTTGAGGTCGCTTGAAATTTTACCGCTAGTTTTTTCAGCGAATTTAAAGTCTAGTGGTGCTGCTGGAAGGAATATTAGGTCGTATTTATTATTTTTCAATTCATTCACGACTGCCTCTAACATTTCCTCACATGTAACTACATTTATAACTTTAGCTTCTAGGGGTGGTTCAACAGTTGATGGACCCATAACTAGGGTTACTTCAGCACCACTTGCAATACATTCTTCAGCTATTGCAACACCCATTTTTCCACTGCTTGGAGTTGTTAGAAACTTAACATCATCTAAATATTCCCTTGTAGGTCCAGTAGTTATCAATACATGTTTTCCTTTCAGAATTTTAGGTGTGAAGAATCTTATTACAGCGTTTATGACTTGTTCTACTGTTGCTATTTTAGCTTTCCCTTCCTCTATTCTTGGCCCAATAAACATTATGCCTTTACTCTTAAGTTTCTCGATATTTTCACTTACAAATGGATTCGTATACATGGTTTCATGCATTGCAGGTACTATTATAACTGGGATTCCTGTGCCTAAAGCTGTTGACACGAAGGTTGTAACTGGTGTATCATCAATTCCACATGCAATCTTACTTATAGTGTTAGCTGTTGCTGGTGCAACTAAAACTAGATCAACATGAGTCTCAGTTTTTCCGCATAATTCTACATGTTCAATTTTACCAGTTAACTTAGTTACAACTGGGTTTCCAGTGGCCCATTCCATTAAATATGGGTGGATGAGTTCAGTTGCAGCTTTACTCATAACTGTATATACTTCTGCCCCATGTCTCATTAATCCTCTAGCGATTTCAGGGGATTTTATGGCTGCTACACTACCACATATGCATAAAACGATCTTTCTACCTTCTAGTAGATTGCTCCAAGTTCCAATAATCTCCTTACTTGGATGCCTCATTTCTCTTCAATACGACTTCTCCTATATACTTAATAAAATTACTCTCTACTGGATTTGAATTTTAGCATTATTCACCTTTGAATGAATATCTAGTATACCCACGCTTATTGGGGAAAACTAAATATTTTCTAGGGTTTTTTAAGTAATGGTGATTTTCATGGGAAGGATACGGTATGTTTGTAAGGACTGTAATTATAGTGGGAGAGGTGGATATTTTAGCTTGAAGAGTGAAGTTGAAGAAGTAGTATGTCCATATTGTGGCTCTAAGAATGTAAAAAAGCTTGGTTAAATTTAATGTATTATGTTTGTAATAGTTTTGCAAATACTATTTTAAACCTATACCATTATTATTTGTAATGAGGATTGCTTATGAGAGATTTATTGGAAAATCTAGTAAGTCATGTTGAAGGATTAGGAGCAGAGTATGTTGAGGTTAGAGTTCAAAATGTTCAGAACACTCTAATTAATATTCGTGATGCTAGTGTTGAAGCTATTACTCGTGCATTAGAGAGTGGTGCTGCTATTAGAGTTTTAGTTAACGGTGCATGGGGTTTTAGTACAACTAGTGACTTATCTAAGGATGCTTTAAATAAGGCTGCTATTTCTGCATTTAAAATGGCTAGAGCTGCTAGTCTAAATGTTAGGGAACCAATTAAGCTTGCACCAGTGGAGATTTTCGAGGATAAAGTTGGCATCCCCTTTAAGATTGATCCTCGAAATATTGATGTTGATTTGAAGGTGAAGAATCTATTAGAAATAAGTAGAAGCTGCTTTTCATTTGACAATAGAATTAAAAGTGTCACTATTAGATATGCTGACATTGCTACTAACCAGATATTTGTTACAAGTGAAGGGACGTATATTGAGCAATTGAAAATGTTTGTATGGAATTATTGCTGGGTTACAGGTAAAAGTAATGGTGTTCTTGCAAGTGCTAGAGATGAGATTGGTGCACATGGATATGAATTATTTGAAACTAATCCTCCTGAAATGATTGCTGAAAGAGTTTCAAGAAAAGTTGTACTTCAATTTGATGCTAAAACACCTAGGCGAGGTCAATTTCCAGCTGTTATTGGAACTAACGTAGTTGGAGTTCTAGCTCATGAGGCATTAGGCCACATATGTGAGGCTGACTTAACTCTAGCTGGAAGTGCTATTTTAGATAAAATGGGAGAGAAAATTGCCAGTGATATTGTAACTATTAAGGATAGTGCCTTAATTGAAGATGGTTTTGGCTATCTAGTCTATGACGATGAAGGTGTTAAAGGTCAAGAGACAACCTTGATTGAGAATGGTATCTTAGTTGGATTGATGCATAATCGTGAAACTGCAGCTAAAATGAATGCTCAACCAACAGGTAATGCTAGAGCACAGGACTTTAGAAATCCTCCATTAATTCGAATGAGAAACACTTACTTCGAAGCTGGAGATTACAGCTTCGATGAATTATTAGAGGATATAAAGTTTGGATATTACCTTGAATCCTTTAGAGGTGGACAGGCAAATCTAGATGGAACATTCACAGTTGGAATTCAAAGTGCCTTCGAAATTGTCAAGGGTGAATTAGGGTCACCAGTAAGAAATATTGGAATTAGTGGAAACACCCTTGAAACATTAAAGGAGGTTGATGCTATCGGTAAAGATTTCGGTCTTGAGATGGGGAGATGTGGAAAGGGGCAATATATATTTCAGAGTTCAGGGGGACCACCAATAAGAGTTAAGCGAATATTAATTGGATAATGGAGGTTGAAATAATATGTCATATTTAGACTTCTGTATTAGGGCTGTTAATGAAGGATTAAAACTGAATGTTACTGAAATTGAAGCAACATTAATATTCTCTAGATCTGTTAGCGCTGAAATTGAAAGAGGACAAATTAAGGGTTGCAATAATATCATTGATAGTGGTATTGGAGTTAGAGCTATAATTAATGGTCAAATAGGATTTGCATATACAAATACAATAAATGAAGAAAGTATTTTGAAGGTAGTTAAAGAAGCTGTTAAAGTTGCAAGGGCAAATTTAAAGGATGAAAAATGGTCAAGTTTACCTGAGCCCAAAAGTTATCCTTCAATTACTAAAGACTATGATGAGAAAATTGTCTCTCTTCCAGCTGAAAAAACAGTTGAATTTTCACAGGAAGCTATAATTGCGGCGGTTGAATATAATCGGAATGTAATTCCAGCCTTTGGTGGGACTTCCTTCAATATAATTTATTATGCAATTGCTAATAGTCAGGGAGTTGAAGTTGAAGATAGAGCAACATTAATTCAATGTTACCTAGCAACTATAGCTAGAAGGGGAAATATTGTTTCACCAATATGCTATGAATTTTTAGCTTCAAGAATATATGAAGTAGATCCTGAGAATATTGGTAAAAAGGCAGCTGAACTCGCAGTTAAAGCGACAGAAATTGGAAAGGCCGAAGAAGGTAAATTCACTGTTGTTTTTGATCCAATAGCATTGTCTTCAATATTAACATATACCTTTGGTCAAGCCATTAAAGGTGATATGGTAGAGAGAGGGAGAAGCCCATATCAAGGCAAAATTGGGATGCAAGTTGCATCACAAAATATTTCATTTTATGATAATGGTACCCTTCCAGGCGGCCTATTCAGCGGTAAATGTGATCTAGAAGGCTCTCCAAGACAGAATACTCCTATCATTGTTGACGGTATACTTGAAGGATTCATTTATGACAATTATTGGGCAAAGATAGCTGGTGTTGAAAGTACTGGTAATGCTTGGAGAGGTGGGGCTGGATTGTTACTTCCACCCTATGCTACATTACCATATGTTGAATTAAGCAACGTAATTCTAGAAGCCAAGAATATAGTCGAAAGCGACATAATAAGCGAAATTAAGAATGGTTATTATGTTCGAGATGTTCAAGGAGCACATCAATCTAATCCGGAAACAGGTGAATTCTCAGTTGCAGCCGTTCCATGCTGGAGAATACTGGATGGTGAAGTTAAATATGCGGTCAAAGGAGTAATGCTAGCTGGAAATATTTATGAATTAATGAATAAAATAGCTCTAGTAGACGATAAGCCAAGACAAGTAAATAATTTCATATTGCCTAAAGTTGCAATAGCTGATGTACAAGTAGTTCTATAATGCTTCTTTAAAATTTACATGGCTCCTTTTTATTTCCAATATTTTTTCTAATACTTCTTCAGGTGTATTTGCAATTACAATATTATATCCTTCAATTTCTTTTTTACTAATTAACTCTGATACTCCTCCACTACCTCTTAGGATTATTAATGGTTTATTATAGGCTAGTGCTAATCCTATTTCTGACAGTGTTCCAGGCCCACCGGAAATAGCTATAATCACATCTCCTGCAAGCACATTTATGGCATTTCTCGCATATCCTAATCCCGTTGGAATAGCTATGTCAACGTATTGATTAGCATCTTCTCTTGTAAATCCAGGCAAAATTCCAACTGTTAAACCACCAGCTCTCTTAGCCCCCCTACATACTGCCTCCATAACTCCACTTCTACCGCCAGTAACTACTATAAAATTATTTTTAGCTAATAATTCACCTATTTTTTCAGCTACTCTGTAAATCTCCTCGTTAATCCCTCCACTACTACCAATTACCGTTACATATTTAACCATGCATATCACCTAAAATTTAACACAATTAATATAATTGCAACAAACTAGTTAAATCTAATTTGCCATAATAGTGTTCTTATATATTTGTTCATGTGAAATTTATTTTTGATATCAAACTAATCTATTATCATTAGAAGGTATTGATATTTGATGGATTTTAAGTGTTATGCTGTTTAAATATATATTACTGGAATTATTGTGAAACATGGAGCATGTTTTTCCATTAATTTATTAACATCAATTTCATTTTTTAATTACCTTTAGAATTATCTTCACTAATGGATTAATATAAAATAGAAAAGGGTTTTCCCTTGTTACATTTAATACGCCAAAAAACGTTTCGAATCTTCTTTTACTCTTGAAATTCTTTTTTAACTAATATGTTCACATAATCTTTATCAATTTTATTTTTCTTTATTCTTTCAATAAATTCTAGCGCCTCATTAACATTTTCTTCATACATGTCTAAAATTGAGTAATCTGCAATTCTTAAATGTAGTTTCCATGACTTTATGTCCATTTCTTTGCATGTTTTAATATTTTCAACAGCATTTTTCTATGTGTTCCTTGTATGTATCTCCAATCATCAGTAGTGGTGCAATATAAATTGATGAAAAACTATAGCCTCTCCTAGTATTTCTGGCAATTGGAGACCTTGTGAAAAATTTATACTGCTCTCTTTAAGGTGTCTATTGAATACACTAGCCTTCTAAATGGTTTCCTTTTAATTTTTCATTTAAAAATTTGTGATATTTTGTTAATAATCTTGATGTTACTCCTAAGTTTCTGTACTTGAATCTTTTAACTAGCCAATTTATTTTTTCTCTTACACCTTTTTCCTCTAAGTTGAATATGATAACTCCTCTTAGATTTTTTACAATGGCTACATATTCTATAAACATTTTACATCTATTGAGAAAATTAATAGCATATGATAAATAATTATTTTTATTTTGTCAATAATACTATACTGCTATATTTTACCTAGTAACATTAAGCTTAAAAATATGTGTACAGTTATTGTTTATGGTATGAGAATATGGTCCCAGCATATTTTATCAGTGCTATTATTTATGCTAACTTATTGATGATCCTAAGTATGGGTTTCACTTTCACTTATTTAACTTCAAAGGTTCCAAATTTTGCTTATGGATCGCTTTCATCTATCGGTCTCTATTTGACCTTTACACTTGTTAAGCTATTTAATTTAAATCCATATACTGCTATGCCTTTAGCTTTCATTTTTTGTTCTTTAATTTCAATGTTCATTTATAAGTTTATTATCCAAACATTAAAGATGTATGGGGCCACATTAATTTCCCTCAGTATAGTCACCATTGCTATTGAAGTTATGATTTTAGCCTTCATTAATATCTATGCAGATTTTCTCCGGGGTATTACAGGTGCATATGCTAGATTTTTCTTGTTAAGAAGATATGATCTATCTGTTTTTGGTTTGCCTGGAGTTTTACTTATTTCAATCTTATATGCTAGCTCTACTATACTTCTCATACATTACTTGTTAACTAAAACTAAATTTGGAATAGCTATGAGGGCGACTGTTGAGAATCCAAGTTTAGCTTCAATTGTGGGTGTTAATGTTGAGTTAGTTTCACTTGTGTCTTGGTCTATCACTGGAGGACTTGCAGGTGTAGCTGGAGCTCTTTTACCATTGTGGTTTCAGTGTATTCCTGAAACTGGTTCAAAGTTGATGACCAGTGTGTTTGCTTCAAGTGTTCTTGGTGGTTTGTCAAGTATTTATGGTGCAGTGATCGGTGGATATATCATTGGTTTAACAGAAATTTTAGGTACAATTTTTCTGATGGATTTATTTGGTACTTGGATTTCTTCGTATCGACCTTTAATACCTTTAATTGTTATGAGTATTTTACTTTTAAAGGCTCCTCGAGGACTTATGGGTTTAATTGAATATATTCAGCTTGAGGAGAAAATAAAAATTAAATTTTCACTTTCACGATTTTCTTTGGAGGGGGAGAATGATGATTCCTCCTGAATTATTAAATTTAGTTATAACAATATTGACTGATATTGCAGTTTACTTTGTACTTTACTTCATAGTTTCTATTGCCCTAAACTTTGAATATGGTTATACTGGTATCCCTAATTTTGGATTGGCTTTATCTGTTGCAGGTGGAGCTTATGTTACCGGCGCCTTAGCTGGAAGAATTGCTAGAATATATTATGGGGTTGGATTAAATCTAGACTTTATGGAGCATAATAGCAAAATTACTGCTATGATCAATAAGCATTTAATGCATGATCCAATTGGAGGGTTTATGCTTTTTTTCATAGTAATTATAATCTCTATGTTGATTAATGCATTTATTGGTTTAATAGCTTCATATCCTGCTATTCGATTGGAGGCAATTTATTTAATGATGGTTTTAATAGCATTGGCTGAAGGTATTAGAATAATTGGAGAAAATTATTATCCATTAGTTGGTGGCACATTTTGGGTTCATGTACCCAATGTATTTGCATGGATGGGTAACTTCAGAGTTATAGGCTTACCATTAATTTTTATAGCTATTTCATTAATAGTCTTCCTACTAGTTCAATTGATGGTTACATCACCTTTTGGTAGACTTATAAGAGCTGTTAGAGAAAATGAAATTGTTGTAGAAAGTTTAGGGAAAAATGCTACGAGGGTTAAGATTATTGTTATGGTTACTGGCTCTATGATTGCATCATTAGCTGGAGTTTTATACGCCTTTTATAGTAGAGCTGTATTAGCAACTGCATTTACAAGAATTGACTGGACTTTTTGGCCTTGGCTGATGGTTATGCTTGGTGGTAAGGGTAATAATGTTGGGACACTTCTAGGGGTATTGATTTTCACAATTGCTAGGAGAGTTATAGTAATTTATAAGCATGATATAAAACCCTTTATTGGAGTAGAGGCTATTTGGCTTGAGCAAATAATGATGTCAATTACACTAATACTTTTAATGATGTTTAAACCTCAAGGACTTTTACCTGAAAAGCCAACTAAAATTAGAGGAGTCAAATATTTCAACAAATTTGTAAAAAAGAGTGAAAAATAGTTTAGCTTGGTAGCCATGTAGGTTTAAATATCCATGAAGTCTTCATAGTTGCCATATCGAAGCTTGCTGCTCTTTCAATGGTTAATTGTCCTTCTTTTTCAATAATAGTGAATATTTCAAAGGTTGCACCAAATCTATCTCCATTTTCATCGAGCTTATACCATCCACCTGCCCCAAAGTAGTCTTCAGCTATTTTTGAGATTATCTTTTGTACTTTCTCTGGATTATACTCTCCTACTTCAAGTATTGCCTTTGTTAAAATCCATAATGCGTCATATGCGAAGATGTCATAGGCTCTTGGCTCTGTTCCAGTTATTGATACATATTTTTCACGGAAGCTTTCATATTTGTCTGATCTTGTGGCTCCAATCATCATTCCTAGAACTTTTAAGTTTCTAGCTACATCTCCAGCCTCCTTTATGACATCCTTCATTCTAAAGGCAATTCCATCTGATCCAACCCATATAACCTCAAATAGTACTGGATATTGAGATGCTTCTGTTAGTATCATTATTATTTCCTCGAAACTCCAAATACCTATTGCTACTTTATCTACTCCATATTCTTCCACTGCTGCATTTACAGCGTCTGCTAGTGCTTTAACTTCAGCGGAAAACTCTGTTTTCTCAGTGCTGTATCTTATTCTTTCATATACTACTCCTCCTAGATCTTCAAAGTGTTTTTTGATGTATTCATAGTTTCCATCTCCCCATGCATCTGCCCTTTGAATTACAACTATTGCTTGAATTCCAATTTCTTTTAACATGTTTGCTAAGGCCTTGCATTGAGTATCGTCTGTTGCAGGGAGTCTAAATAGATAGTCATCTGGAATTGCTAGATAGGGTGCAGTTGAAGCTTCACTAACTATAAGTATTTTATTTTCATTGGCATAGTCGAGAATTGCTTTACACATTGAGCTCCATCCGGGGCCTATTAGAAACTTTACTCCTCTTGCGTAAAGGCTTTGAGCTTTTTCTAATGCTTTTACTGCTGAGCCCTCTGCATGTTCATATAATACTTTAATTGTGATGTCTAAATCCATGGATTTTAAGTAGTTGTTTACCTCTTCTTCAGCTATTTTTACCGCTGGCATAGTATATTCTACGTATGTTGGGGAAGCTGCGATATATCCAATTAAAATTTCCCCTCTTAGTCTTGGGACTTCCTTTATTACTTCTACTTCTTTTATTACTTCTCTGGGAGGTACCGTTGTATAACCGATGCCGTAGCCTATACCTAGACAAATTATTGCTATGATTACTATCACACCTAGCGTTTTCCCTTCAAAAATACTCAATTTGTCATCACCAACTAAATATTTTGTAAATGCAAGTTATAAAATTTTGTCAATGAAAGGCTTGTATTATTTCTAATTAATTTAAATTTATAAAGAAATACTTATAAGATAACTTTTACTCTTATCTAATAATTCTTTTAATATAAACTTTTATGTCGCATTTAATCTTATCATTAACATCCTATTTCTGTATTCTAAGGATTAACTCTATCATTAGAGATAAGGTTGTTCCGATTAGAATCGATGTTAGGCTGGCAAATCTTGATTCGACATTAAATATGTTAGTTATCACTGCATAAGCCATTATTGCAATTAATGCTCCTAATCCAAGGATCTTTCCTGTTTTTCTCTGTTCGGTTTTTCTAACTGGTTTTTTAGGTATGCGTTTTTTAATGGTTTCATAAAACTTTATAGCATTGGATTTTTCTCTAAACTTTATTTTCTTTACTTCTTCTCTTAAGTAAACTTTAACTTCAATTTTTCCTCCTCTAACTTTTCTTGGATAGTCAACTTTGAGAAGGTCTTCATAGTGAAGGTCTTCTCTATAATAGCTTATTATTTGTGCGGATCTGAAGGGTGTTGGAAGTCTTTTTAATCTGGCTAAAGCTGTATCTTCTCTTCTTTTCTCACTATAGTATTCCTTAAAGAGTTCTGGATCCATTAAGGTGAATATTTTATAGTTGTCCCAGAACACTACTGCTATTTCTGGGTCATAGATCTTTATTTTGTCATATTCCACTTTAACTTTATATTTTTCTTTAATTTCGTTGAAGCTTCTGCCGCGTAGAATTTCAATTAATGCATTATATAATCTTTCTGCTTCTTTTTCATGTAGTTCTATTGTGATTGTCTTAGTTTTATACAAGTCATCTTCATTGATTTCTTCCCAGTATATTTTAATGGTATTACTGATTAATTCAACTCTTTTTAACTGTTTTAATGGAATTATTTTGGTGGGTTTTCTAAGTTCACTGAGACTTGAAGCGTACATGGCTTGATATTGTTCTAGTAGTGATGGAGCTGCAAGTCGTCCTAGAAATGGTTGAACTTCTCCAATGCCAATATATAATCTGATTTCATTTTCAGTTAATTCCACTAGGCTTTCTTTACCCCAGAAATCTATTTTTTCACTCATTTTTCCACATTCATGATAACTTGCTTGAAAGTTAAATCTAAATCTTTCGTGACTAGAAGAGTCAAGTATTTCATTCTCCCTACTTTTATGGGGGATTGTTCTTGTCTCTAGCTTATGAGAAGATTGTTATTTTTGCTGATAGAGAGTTTGAAGACCCTGAGTTATTTTACCCATACTACAAGTTAATTGAGGAGGGTGTAGAATCATGGTGAAGATTGAAAAGAAATTAATTGAGATTGGAGAGAGACCTGATGGAACTAAAGTTCAATTACCTTTAATTAAAATTAAAGGTGAAATTGATGGCCCTAAAGTCTTTATAGGAGTAACTATTCATGGAAGTGAAGTTACAGGTCAAGTTAGCATATGGAAACTTTTAGACTATATAAATAGACGTGGGCTTAAGGGAGAGTTAACAATTATTCCTGTTATGAATCCTGAAGGATTCAATTATAATGTTCGAGGTATCCCTGAATCCACTATTGACCTAAATAGAATCTATCCAGGAGATCCTAAAGGATCATTCGCTGAGAGAATTGTAGCTAAGATTTGGGAAGTAGCTAAAGAGCATGAATTAATTGTAGATGTTCATACTGCTGGCAAGTCAATACCCTTCGTATTATTAGATCCTGCACCGCAACCTCTCCGAAGTAAAATTGAAGATTATGCACACTCCATGGGTATAACAGTTTTAGATGAATTTCCACCTGAAAAATATGAGAGACGTGCTTTAGCAAAAAGTCTACCAGGTGTTGCAATTAAGGAGAATATTCCATCATTTACAGTTGAGCTTCCAGGATATAGAGGTGTGGATGAAATTGGAGCTGAAGCAGGATATAGAGCTCTAAAAAACCTTCTAATTAAGATTGGAATGCTTAGCGGTGAATTTGAAAAAGTAGATGATTTAGTTCCAGTAATAAGAGAGAAGAATTATAGAAGAGAAACCATTCAAAGCAACTATGGAGGACTAGTTGAATTACGTAAAAAACTAGGTGAAAAAGTTGTTGAAAATGAAGTAGTTGCAATTATTCGAAATATATTTGGAGATGTGATTGGAGAAGTGAGAAGCCCATGGAACGGATATATCATAAGTATTAATGCGTCATCAAGAGTAGCTACAGGAGGAACTGTCGCATCAATTGCAATAAAAATGGAGCAATAGATTAACAAATCAAACTATAATTTATTTTATGGAGTAATTTTTAGCTAAGCAGTATGAAATATGACATCAAAATTTAGGTTAACAGTAAATGTTGGCTCAGCCGGTTGATCCATCATCAACTATCAGACAAGGCTGAATTCTTCATCGCCAATATTAATATTGAAGTTAAAAATATAAAGCTTAATAAGTTATCTAGTGATCTCTTGACAACTTAGGATTCTATTAATTTTATTTATTTTCATTTTTATGTCTCTAACTTCTTGATGTGCTCTAAATCTTAGTTTTATCGATATAATAGGATTTTTCTCTGCTAGAATCTTACCATCTAAAGCTCTCATTATAAACCATGGAGGAGCATAGTCTATAATTCTAATGTCTACTGGTAACTTTATTATTGATTCTATTCTTTTTGACAATTCTTCTTCGTAGCATTCCACCTTATTATATGGTATGTTATATCCTGTAAATACGGCTATGTCAATGTCTCTGAAAAATTTGAATTTAATGAATCCTCCGAAAATCACAGCTAATTGAATTTTTTCCTCTTTATTTAAAATTTGAGATAATTTTTTGATTATCCTATTTTTTTCGTTATCATTTATTTTATGAAATTTAAATTTTCTTTTTTCCTCAAGGATCCTTATTGACATATGCTTCAACCTCTTTGATAAACTTCTTGATAATGCTTACTCCACTATTTTTAGCTTCCCTATAAATTCTTGCATCGTCAATATTCCAATATCTGTGCACAATCATGTTGCGTAATGAAGATAAATTTGTCATGCCATCAGCGACTTGGTAGCTTAATACACCCTTCTCCAACAATTTCAAAAATACTTCTCTATAACTTTCTGCACTTTCATTAAAAACTTGCTTAAGTATTAGTAACCCTAGATCTGTGGCTGCTTCAACAATAAATATTATTGCATATCGCATCGCAAACCTTTTACTTCTATCCCTCAAAAACTCTTCTAAACTTGTTTGAATGAGATTTTCAACTTCTTCTAAGCCCTCTCCAACTTCATTAACTAAATTTCCAGCATACTCCCTATCAATTTTAACCATATTTTATTCTCCAAGTCAGACTTCACCATTATTTAACCTAAGTTCACTTTAAGCTAATTTAAATTAAGCTTAAATACTGTATATAATTCTAACCTAACTTTTCATATGAGAATTGAGATTATATAGTATGATGCTAAAGTGACAAGTGGAATGGCGAGATTATCATCAAGTAAATGCTGTTTTTCTGCAATTGCTGAAATTAATGTTATAACAGTTCCTCTCAATATCCCTAGAAGCAGTATGGCTACTGGAATTCCAGCAATGATGAAGGCTATTGTGCCAACTAGAGTCTTACATGCCTTTCTTACTTCTGGATCAGTTGAAGTGTAAAGTGAAAAAGCCTTTTCCCTTTTCTCAAACAGGAAAAAGCGTATAATCCCAGTGACACCGTCACCAATTGCAGTTAGAAGCATTGCTGTAACTGCTAAGGGACGATTGACATAGAAGAAAGCTGAGCCGATAACAAGGTACATTAAGCAATAGTATACTTCACCAAAATTACCTTTAATCTGAAACCATTTCCTCTCACTATTCCTTAAATGTGGGATCAATGTATAGAGAAAGAAAGCAAAGGAAGCAATTATCCAAATATAAACCTCATTGAAAATATAGAGATAAGCATAGAGTGCGGGAATAGTGCTAAAGTGAATAATCTTCCTATTAACCCAACAATATTCAACACCAATTCTCTCTGTAACTTTAATTGCAATAAGAATTGGAATTCCCACAATTAAACCAATGATAAAATCATTTAAGAGTGACTGCATAAACTCCATCCGTATAACTACTAAAACTCAATTGACAATTTAAAATTTACCATGTTCTCTCTTAAATTGTCCGAAGGAGAAGTATTAATTTCAGGCTATGTATTATCAAAAGACTTTGTAAGGTAGCAAGAAAATACATGAGGAAATTTTGCTCATAAGTTTTCTTCATTATATTTCAAAAATGGATTTACGGAGTAAAGAAATATAGCTGGATAGTTGAATTAGGTGCCGTAAGCTCAATACTTAGGAATAATTATTCTGGTTTACTTGCGTCATCATGTTATGCAATCTCAAATATAAAGGTAAAATATCTGCACTAAAAATATCCAAGAAGGGATGAAGAATATATTTATTAAGCGATTTTATCGAACTATATTCGTTTTCACTTTCATTTCCTCTAGATTAATTTTCACTCCAACTTTTTCTCCTATTTCTTTTAACTCATTTATAATGTTCTTATGAATGGGAATTCCAATTCTAAGTCTAGTTTTCATTGTAAGCCAAGCTTTCTCTCCCGGGATCCATATTCTTTCAGCCTTAGGATGCTTAGTTAAGCTCTTGATATATCTCTTATATTCCTCCATTCTATCTAAAAATTCATTTAATGATGTAAATTTGCTTGGATCAACTGCTAATATAAAGTGGCCAACATTAGCTTTTCTACCTTCAACTGCTGAACCAACATTTAATCCCCAATTAGCTCCAGTTAAAACTCCACATAAGATATCAATAGAAATTGATAATCCAGAGCCCTTATGTCCTCCTAAAATTTCACCTAAACCTCCAAGTGGAAGTAGTGATCCTTTCTTTAAAATTACTTCTGGATTATCGGTCAATTCACCTTTATCATCAATACCCCATCCAATTGGTGCGTGTTTTTTCTTCTTAACTAAAACTTCAATTTTACCGATGGGCACAATAGAGGTAGATGCATCAAATAAGTATGGAGGTGGATTTCTTGTTGGAATTGCAATTGAAATTGGATTAGTACCAATGTTCCTTCCAATAGTATTTGTATAAGCTGCTAATGGTCTAGAATTAGTTAGAACAATACCTATCATTTTTTCATTGGAAATTTTAAGTGAATAGTAGCCTGCAATTCCAAAATGATTACTATTTCGAATGCCGACAACACTAACACCATACTTTTTAGCCTTATCAATTGCAATTTTAACAGCTCTCATGCATACAACCTGTCCCAATCCATGATCACCATCAATTAATGCACAGGCGTGATAGTCCTTAATGACTCTGATATCAGGGTTAATCTTAATAGATCCATCCATTAACCCTTTAACATATCTACCTAATCTCTGAACACCATGACTTTCAATTCCGAAGAGATCAGCTGTAACAAGTACGTCAGCGACAATCATAGAACTATCTCTAGGGACATTTAAAGTACAAAAAATGTCATAAATAAACTTTTTAAGTTTTTCAGCATTAACTCTAACATAATCCTCAATAGGTTTAGGTGTGCTCTTCTCATAGAATTCCAATATAAACCCACCTAGAGAGTTGTGCTCTAATTGGATAAATAGTTTATGATATTATTTATGTAATTGAATTATCGACAATAATTGTTAATAAAATTTCACTATTAATGTAGTTTATCCATCAGATGTAAGCATAATTATAGCTTCAGCATCAATGACAACATGGTTAATTTTAGGGAAAACTTCAACATAACAGGAGTAACAATCCTAGAAATAATATCATTAAATTCCATCAATTTGGAGCATATATACATCAATAAAATGCTCAAAATTAAAGTAGTAATTATTAATCTAGGATGCTATACTAATGCCTCTTATAGAGAAATTATAATAAGCTTATGATGAGACATCATGCAAATTTAAAATAGAATGATTTAAGATTTTACCAGCTAAAAGATACTTAAAATTTTTAAAGTAAGAAAAATAGGGGAACATGGAATGGACAAGAATATTATTGTCATAATTGTAACTATTGTAATCTTGGTTTCATTGGGGGTTGGAGTATGGTCTTTAATTCAAATTGAAAGAGAGACTTCATCTAAAAACCTTATTGAGTTAGAGAGTGAAGGGGCAGAAAGAACTCTAATTTCAGTTTATGACAATTACAAAATAAACTCCAGTCTTAAAACTGCATGGGTTTTCTAATGTTTAATAAAAACTCCCAAAGAATTAATATTGTTTGATACTGGAGGAGATTCTGGGATTTTACTTTTTAATTTGAAGCAAATGGGAATTGACCCAAAATCAATTAGTAAAGTAGTTATTTTCACATATACATGGAGATCATGTTGGTGGGTTGGATGGTTTCTTGGAGAAAAACAGTAAAGTTACAGTTTTTATTCCAGCTTCATTCCCAGCTTCAATTAAAGAAATGATAATAAGTTATGGAGCAAAATTCATTGAAGTTTCTAAACCAATGAAGATCTCTAGCTTTGTCCATACTACTGGTGAGCTCTATGGGCCTCCAAATGAACAATCCCTAATTATAAATTCAAAGAGAGGACTAATAATAATCGCTGGCTGAGCTCATCCTGGAATAGTCAATATAATTAGAAAAGCCAAAGAATTAACAGAGAAGGATGATTATTTGGTTATTGGAGGTTTTCATCATCCACCTATAAGTGTGGTTCAGGAGTTTAGAGAACTTGGAGTGAAGAAAGTTGCTCCATCACATTGTACGGGTGATTTGGTTAGAGAAGCCTTTGCAAAGGAATTTAAGGAAGATTTTATAGAGTTTGGAGTTGGAAAAATAATTGAAATAAAATGAAATTAAATAAATAAGCTTCAATAATTCTAGGTAAAGGTAAATAATCAAATTAAAAATTAAATTTGATTATTTGCTTTTCTTTTTAACTATTAGAGCTACTGCTCCAATAGCTGCTATGGCGGCTACTGCTCCAATTACCATGAATGTTGCATCTTGTCTGGGTGGTGGTAGTTTGACTGTTATTTTAACGGTACTTTGACTGGTTAATCCTTTTTCATCATATACTCTAACTGTGATTGTATGGGTTCCTTCACTTAGCTGTTTAAATGTATAGGTTGTTTTTCCTGTAACATCGATCCAATTTCCTGTGTTAAGTCTTATTTCAGTTTTCTTAATTTTGAATGATCCTTCAGTTATACTCCACTTAATTGTAATTTCATCTTTCTCAATTGTTGTTCCGTTCTGGATTTCTAAGATTTTTATTGATGGTGGTGTTGGTGGATCAAATACAGTGTAGCTGTAGGTTTCTGATATTACCCAGTTTCCTACATTGTCTATAATGGTTATCTTGTAGTAGATGGTTGTTCCATTAGGTTGTGGATTTATATTGGCTATCCATTTTCCATTTTCATTTAAATCCATTGTAATA
Organism: Candidatus Culexmicrobium sp.; assembly: GCF_058356305.1. Lineage (NCBI taxonomy): Archaea > Thermoproteati > Candidatus Culexarchaeota > Candidatus Culexarchaeia > Candidatus Culexarchaeles > Candidatus Culexmicrobiaceae > Candidatus Culexmicrobium > Candidatus Culexmicrobium sp. The sequence continues at coordinate 12,046 of NZ_JBTVBB010000001.1, read as the reverse complement.
TGGTTCCATGTTGCCTTATCTTTGCTCCAAGATAATACTGCTTTATATATGCCTGATTTTTCATCGAAGGCATTACATATGACTTCTACTTTGTCAATGCTTCTTGGTTTAGCTGGTTTATGTTCAATATTTCTAATCTCTGGTTTTTCATATTCTCCGAATACTGTTACTGTTCCTTCAAATCTATTTTCACCCCATTGTGCTAAAACTAGTTTTCCTTGTGATGCACTTATTATGAATGGTCTTTTAGGTATTGTGTGCTTCCATGCTAAGCTTCCATTTAGAAATATTGCGAATAAATTATTTTCAGTGTTGCCTTCTGCTCCAATTACTATTTTAGCATTTGTCCCAGTTGTTATTACTGGATTTGTTCTGAATATGTTTATTGATGGATCTGTAAATTTCCATAGTATTTCCCATGATTCTTCATCAACTGCAATTAACCCTTTTATTTCTCCAAGTCCCTGTGCAATGAATATTTTTCCTTCATAAATTTGTGGTGCAAATTTTGGTGTGGTTGCAAAATTTTTCTTTTCAATTACTTCACCGTTATTGATGTTTATTTTTATTAATTCACCTCTGCCAGATGTTAAATATACATTTGCACCCTTAACGACTGGTATGCTTAACTCTAAACTTCCAGGATTGGTTGACCATAAAACTTCTCCATTATCTGTATTTAGGGCGTAGATGTCTCCATGTTCATTGGTTATAATTATTTTATCTTCACTATGGGAGATGCCTCTAATATTTGAGGCTCTATCAAGTTTTGTTTTCCAAATTATTTCTCCATTACTTGCATCTAAGCAGTAAACTGTATGGGTAAAGTGTATTGAACCCACATATATTCTGCCATTAGCGACAATAATATTGGATGTTACACCTGTGTTACCGTCTTCTGGTAGAGTTTGAATCCAAACTAGATTTCCACTTGAAATTGATAAGCAAACTACTCTTCCTTTCTCTTGATAGATGTCAGCTGAAGTTGCAATATATAAGTATTCACTATTAGACGCGACACTCACAATGAAGACTTCAAGGCCAAAGGCTTTATCAATATACCATGGATATAATGAGTCACCATAGATTGCTGAGCCCCATTTTAATTCACCATTATTTAAATCTAAAGCGAAAATAGATTCTCTGTCATAAATTATAATTGTGTCCTCAACTATTATTGGTGTTAATGGGAAACCTCCTCTCTCAGTACTAATGCTGAAACCCTTCTTGGGGGGAGCACCACCTATACTCCAAAGTATGGTGTCAATGTTAGGTATTGGTGAAGCTGAAATACATCCGCTTACATCGCCTGTTTCACAAATCCAGTTAATATTTATTGGAGGCATCCACTCATCTAATGGAGCTTCAATTGAACTTACATCGTAAGTGATGGTAAACCCTAGAAGTAAAATTAATAGTATAAGGTAATTTCTTCTCATACTGTTCTCCCCAAATGAATAGTCATTTAATGTTTTGACTTCGACTTTATATAACTTTTAATAATTAATTTAATAGAAATTTAATATTTAATTAACACTTAATAACTAAACGAAATAAACTTCTAACTGCTTCTCCTCCATAATTTCTCAGCTATATCTTCAATTGCTATTTCTAGTGGTTCCAGCCAATTTATTGCTTATCAAGGATTTGTCAGCTAAATGGGAGATTCTTGTTGCACTTGATATGATTAAAACTTCTAGGTGGCTTCTAGCTGTATTGAAGATTATTTTAATAGCTTCAATTGGAGTGATCATAATTTTAATTCTCTTGCCAGACGAATTGGAATTAAGAGTTGTAAAGGTTTCATTTTCTCAAGATTAGCTAGTCTTATTAGTTTTTAATGTTTTATAGCAATATTAGTAAGTATTTCCACGTGTAATACTTGGAGGTCTTAAGTGAATGGTTAGAGAGGAGTCGCTGGATTGGTTTGAGGAGGGAAAGGTCGACTTTGATAGAGCTAAGAGAGCTTTAGAGAATTGTGATTATAGCTTGTCATGCTATATGTCACAACAGGCAATTGAAAGGGTTTTTAAGGCTTGTTTTATTGTTTTTCTTCGTAAAAGGCCGCCTCGAACACGTGACTTGACAATATTATATGAGGAGTTAAAGGAACTTTTAATTCTTCCCCTTGAAGTTGTTGAAAGTCTTCCAGAGGTTTCCCAATATTATGTCACAGCTAGATATCCTAATGCTGGAATTAGGAGACCCTCAATAAGTTTTTCTAAATCTCAGTCTATACGTGCATTAGAGGTGGCAAGAATTGTCATTGAAAAAGCTGAAAAATTATTCCATACCTCCATATGTAATTAAAGCTTTAGAAGAATTAATCTTAAAGCTAAAGAAGCTTTACAGTGATGTTGAGGTGTATTTATTTGGTAGTTATGCTAGAGGGGAATGGCTTGAAGATAGTGATATAGACTTAATAGTAATTCCAGCATACTTTGAAAATTTATCTCTAGGTGAAAGATATAAAATTGTAGAATTTAGCCAGTAGAAAACTCTCCTTTGAATTTCTAACCTATACTCCAAGTGAATTTGAAATAGTAATGAATAAGAGTGTTATTCTTCAAGATGCAAGGGAATATTGGATTAAGTTGACATAAGTATTTCACGTGAAATTTAGAGTAAATTTAAGGTTTCCCTATAAAAAATCTAATATAATTCTCTGCATAAATTCCTAGTTTGATCTAGTATGAAGTCAAGTTTAGATTTTAATCCATCCGACTTTGTATCTAAAGCTGTAGAGGAAATAAGAAGTATTGTTGGTGAAGAAGAGGCTGTAGCTGCATGTTCTGGAGGTGTTGACAGTACTGTTTCAGCATATATTGCTAAAATGGCTTTAGGAGATAGGCTTAAGACAATATATATTGATGATGGCTTTAGACGTGAAGGTGAAGTTGAGGAAACACTAAAACTACTAAGCAGTATTGGATTAAATCCAATATTACTAGATAGAAAACATGACTTCTATAGAAATCTTAAGGGAGTTAGAGATGCTGAGAATAAGAGGAAGATCTTTAGAGAAACATTTTACACTGTGATTTCAGATTTCATGAAAACTCATAACATAAGATTTCTAGTTCAAGGAACCATTGCAGCAGACATAGTTGAAACAAAAGGTGGAATAAAAACTCAGCATAACGTCCTTGAACAGATAGGTATAGATTATGGCTTCAAGGTGGTTGAACCATTAAGGGAACTATACAAACCTCAAGTTAGAGTAATTGCAAGACATCTAGGACTGCCGAAGGAAGTTTCAGAGAAAATGCCTTTCCCAGGTCCGGGATTAATGATAAGAGTTGTAGGAGAAGTCAATCCGAAGAGAGTTGAAATAGTGAGGAAAGCAACTAAAATAGTTGAAGAAGAATTAAAGGATTTAGAGGCATTTCAAAAATTTGCAGTTCTACTACCAGGAAGAGCAACTGGAATTAAAAATGGAAGAAGAAAGTATGGATATATGATTGCCATAAGAGTTGTAGCTTCAGAAGATGCAATAACAGCACAACCAATAGAAATATCCTTCAAAAAGCTAAGAAGAATTACAGATCGAATAACATCAGAAATAAAGGAAGTAGTAAGAGTCCTATATGAATTAACTCCAAAACCTCCATCAACAATAGAATTCGAATAAACTTATGAAACTATGCAAAACAATTTAAAAGCTCAAGCAACCTCCTAGTAATCCTAGCTGTTAAACCCCAAATAACATAATCCCTATAAACAAATCCCTCTACAATCCTCCCCATAAAATAAATGTTAGAGAAATTTAGCATTTTTATTGGCACCCAAAAGCAATCTTCAATTTCAAATGAAAACTTCATTTTAGGCTTAACTTTTACTCTAAAAACTACTGGGAAAACCTTTAATTCAGGTTTATTTAATGGCCAAAAGACTCCTAAAACTCCAATCACATTGTTTCTACTCAACTTGAAGCCCAACTCCTCATATACCTCCCTGATAGCAGTATCAACCACATCTACATCACAATCTTCACATCTACCCCCAGGAAAAGCCACTTGCCCAGACCAGGGATCCGTAGGGCTAAAACTTCTCTTAACAAACAATAATTCCAAACCATTATTTTCAAATAAAACTACAGCTACAGCAGCTCTACTCAAATTAGCTCGTAAATTTAACTCGAATTTCCTTAGCTTAGAATACAGTTTATCTAGAATCATTATTCTTTAACCCCACTGAACATGAATATTACGCGAAACAAATTAATAGAGCTTATCGACAACAGAGGGTATTTAATAAGTGAAATACACTAATTTAAACTTTAGAATCTAATAGTGTAGACTATTTTAGATGACAAGCTACATAGTGTTCACTTTCAATTTTCTTCATTTTTGGCTCTAACTCCCTACATATTGGTTTTGCTATTGGGCATCTGTCATAAAATCTACAGTATGGTGGTGGATTTATTGGGCTTTGAGGTTCACCTTTTGGTGATTTTAATCTCCCTCTTAATCGTGGATTAATTGAAGGTATTGATGAAAGTAAAGCTTCTACATATGGGTGTTGGGGATTGTTTATTATCTGGTCTGTTTCTCCTATTTCAACTATTTTCCCCATATACATTACGGCGATTCTATCACTCATATGTGCTATTATGCTTATATCATGGGTTATAAATAGATATGTAAAATTATACTTTTTCTGTAATTCCATTAGTAGATTCAATATTTTTGCTTGAACTGATACATCCAATGCTGATGTCGGTTCATCTAGGATTAAAAATTCTGGTTGAAGTGCCAATACTCTTGCTATAGCTACTCTCTGCTTCATACCTCCACTTAGCTCATGGGGATACTTATATAAATGTTCCTCCTTTAAACCTACATCCTCTAAAATTTTTATTGCTATTTCTCTTCTTCTATTTCTATCTTTACATATTTTATGTAGTTTTAATCCTTCTGTTATTAGACTTTCAACTGTCATTCTTGGATCTAGTGAGGATGCTGGATCTTGAAATACCATTTGCATTTTTCTCCTTAACTTTCTGAATTCTCCTTTAGGTAGTTTTAAAATGTCTGTTCCATTAAACAATATTTTTCCGTTTTCTGGTTCTATTAATCTTAAGATACATCTTGCTAGAGTTGTTTTTCCACTTCCACTTTCACCGATTAATCCTAGTGTTTCTCCTCTTCTTATAGTTAGATTTACTCCATCTACTGCATGTATTCTTCCAATAATTCTCCTGAATATCCCTTTTCTTAAGTAGAAGTATTTTGTCAGGTTTATTACTTTTAGGATAATGTTATTTTGAGTCATCATCATCCTCCATCAAGTATATAGATGACATGAAACTGTATGGTCATTGTTTATTATGCATTTTTTGGGTTTATTTTTACGGCATATTTTCATGGCTTTGGGACATCTTGGATGAAATTTGCATCCTGATGGAGGGTTTATGGGGCTTGGTAGGCTACCTTGAATTGTTCCGAAGTACTTTGTTTTACTATGTAGTTTTGGTACTACACTTAGTAATCCTTTAGTGTATGGATGAGCTGGATTTTCAAATACATCTATTAGTCTTCCAGATTCAACAGCTTCTCCACAATACATTACCACTACTTTATCACATAACTCTGCTATTACTCCAAAGTTATGTGATATTAAGAGTATTGCTAGCTCTTTCTTCTCATGGAGTTCCCTTAGCAATTCTAGTATTTGTGCCTGAATAGTTAAGTCTAGATTGCTTGTTGGTTCATCTGCTATTAGAAGTAATGGATTTGAGGCTAATGCTATTGCTATCATAACTCTTTGTGCCATTCCTCCACTGAGTTCATGTGGATATGCATTCATTAATCTTTCTGGGTCTGGTATTTTAACCATAGATAGAAGCTTTATTACTTGTTCTCTAATTTCTGATTCATCTGTAATATTTTGATGCACTTTAATTATTTCGCCTATCTGGTCTTTTATTCTGAAAAGTGGGTCAAGGGATGAGATTGGATCTTGAAAAATCATTGAAATCTTCTTACCCCTAATATTAACCATTTCTTCTTCGCTTTTCTCTAATAAGTTTTCTCCATCAAATACTATTTTTCCATCAATTATTCTTCCTGGTGGTGGAACTATCCTTAATATTGATAGTGCAGTGACAGTTTTTCCAGAACCGCTTTCTCCAATAATTCCTACTATTTCACCGCTATTCACTGTTAAGTCTAATCCATCAACTGCTCTAAGTATTCCTTCTGGAAGATAGAAGTATGTCTTTAGTTCTTGAATATCTAATAGTGATTTCTTCATATCATCCTCCTCCGTAACCTTGGATTTAAGACGTTACTTATTGCATCTCCTAGCATGATTAATCCTAGTAGGGTTAGTACTAGGAATGCTGTTGGAAACATGACGATCCATGGAGCTTCCCTTAAATATGGGCGTCCACCACCAATTATATTACCCCAACTTGGATGAGGTGGTTGAATTCCTATCCCTAGAAAACTCAGAGCAGCTTCAATTAATATCATGGATGGAATGTTGAGTATAGCGTATACTAGTAGTGGATTTATACAGTTTGGAAATATGTGGAATACTATTATTTGTAAGTCATTAGCTCCTAGACATTTAACTGCTTCAATAAATCTCCTCTCACGTAATGATAATACTTCTCCTCTAACAATTCTTGCAAATCCAGCCCACCATGCAACTCCAATTGCAATCAATACATTTTGAAGTCCAGGTCCAAATGCAGCTGCAAAGGCTAATGCTATAAGAAAGGTTGGAAATGACCAGAATGCACTTGTAATTACCTCTATTATTTGATCTATTATTCCACCATAATACCCAGCAGTTAATCCTAAGGGTACACCTATAATTATTGCTACGAAAACTGAAAATACACCTACAATTAATGAGGCTCTAGCTCCGTAGAAAACTCTACTCATTAAATCTCTCCCAAGATAATCGGTTCCAAAGAAATATTCTGGAGATGGTGGACTAAGTTTGTCTTCAAGTGTTTGTTCATATGGTGATTTAAGTGAGAGTATTGGAGCTGCAATTGCTATAAACATTATTATTGACGTTAAAATTATACCAATTTTACCATCCCTTCTACTCCAAATTAACTTTAAGTTTTGTAGGAGTCTTTGAGCGTGATAAACTTTTGAGCTCATCAATCATCCCTCAATTAACGATATCTAATTCTCGGATCTACAAGAGCGTAGAGTATGTCTGCAATTAAATTTCCAATCACAACGAAGAAGCTCAATAGGAAAATAACTCCTTGAACAACAGGGTAGTCTCGTCTTCTAATTGCAGTTATAAGTAGGGTTCCGATGCCAGGTCTGGCGAAAACCATCTCAATTACAACTGATCCTCCAACAATCCATCCTAAACTTAAGCCTAGTAAAGTTATGAATGATATTAATGCATGTCTTAATGCATGTTTATAGATTATTGTTCTCTCAGACAAGCCTCTAGCTCTTAATGATAAAATGAAGTCTTGACTTAATACTTCTATCAATCCACTTCTAACTAGTGATGCTGGTAAAGCTATTCCAGATAAACCTAAAACTAATGCTGGCAAGATTAAATATCTAATATCACCACTACCTCCAATTGGAAACAATCTTAGTTGCATTGAAAAGAAGTAAATGAAAATTAATCCTATACAAAAGCTTGGTGTAGCATAGAAAAGCAGTGAAGTTGATGTTAATATTTTCTCAATTATTGATCCTTGCTTTATAGCTGAAATTACACCAAATGGAATTGCAAGTAACATAGATATAATTAGTCCAGTGAGCATTAATTCAATTGTTTTAGGTAGTCTGTCCATAATCATAGTTAAAACAGGTTCATGAGTATAGAGAGATCTACCAAAATCTCCAGTCAAGGCTTTAGATAGGAATCTAAAGTATTGGATGTGGAGAGGTAAGTCTAAACCTAATTCTGCTCTAAGCTTCTCATAGGCTTCAGGGGGAGCCTTCGGACCTAAAAGTAGCAATACTGGATCCCCAGGTGTAAGTAGTAATATTGAGAATGAAATGAATATTGCAAGTAATATTGTTGGGATAACCATGAGAAGACGCTTCATTAAATAGGTTCTCATATCCATTAAATTAGTCCTCCATAATAAAAAATTGGGGTAGTATATTTAAGCGCTGTTACTTGGCTTAATCAGCTGAGGAGGTAGGGGTAATATCCCAGTCAAGCTTAATGTCAACAACTCCCCAGACACCCATCTTAACACCAGTAACATGCTTATAATAGGCTGCAATTATCCTTGGATATATTATTGGAACCCATGTAACTTTCTGTATCGCATAGATGTGAGCCTGCTTAAACCTGGCTACACGTTCCTCCCATGTTGGAGCTTCCATTGCATATTCAAGCATTCCATCAAATTCAGTATCATTAAACCTTGAATGATTTGGAAATGGTATCATTCTTGAATGGAAGAACCAGTCTAGAATATCAGCATTAGGCCAGAACCACCATCTAATATACATTTGCTGTACTCCAGCCCTCAATTTATCATGAAAAGTAGTCCAATCATAAACTTCAATTTCAATTTTAATTCCAATTTCAATTAATTGTTCCTGAATGACCTCAATAGTCTTAACTATTTCTGATGCATCATGAGCTAAACATTTAAGTATAAGTTCTTTTCCATCCTTCTCTCTAATTCCATCGCCATCAACATCAATCCATCCTGCATCTTCTAGCAAATCTTTAGCATAATCTGGGTTATATCTGAAGTGATACTCTTCTGGAATTTCATGTTCAGGAACTACTGGAGGTAATAGTACATATGCTGGATCAGCATATCCAAAGAACACGTGTTCAGCTATTGCTTCTCTATCAATAGCAAATGCCATTGCCTTTTTAATTATTAGTCCATCAGTTGTATTCCATGGCCAAACTTCATGGTTAAACCATAAGGAATAAGTTCCATATCCAGGCCCAGACAAAACAGTCATCTCAGGATTCTTCTCATAATCCTTAGCCTTATGTGGAGGAACCTCTAGAAGCATATCAACTTCCTTAGCTTCAAACATCATAATTCTAGTAGTCTCTTCAGGAACAATTCTATAAACTATTTCCTCAATATATGCTGGTCCTCTATTTGTACACCAAGCTGGCCCCCAACGGTAATCTGGATTTCTTGTAACAACAATTCTTTCTCCACGAATCCACTCCTTCAAAATAAATGGGCCAGAGCCAACTACATACTTAGTACCATAATCTTCACCATACTTCTCATATGCACTTTGACTCATAATACACATATAAATTGTAGCTAAATTCCAAAGTAGATTAGCGTCAGGACGCTTCATAATGAAGACTAAGGTGTATGGATCGGGTGTCTGCATTTCTTCAATTGGGTCCACCATGTATGCCGAGGGCCCCTCTTTCAACTTCATTAAGCTCCATGCAATGGCAGATGAATTAACTGGAGTTCCATCATGAAATTTAACTCCACGCTTCAAATAGAAGGTCCATTTCAAACCATCTTCAGTGACTTCCCATCTTTCAGCAAGTCCATCCTTAAATTCTAGGGTAATTGGATCTTGTGTTACAAGTGTATCATAAATATCAGCTAGAACAGTAGTAGCCCAAGTCATCCTTGAAATATCCATTGTATCAGGCTCTGAGGATACTGCAATAATAAGTCTTTTAGGCTTAGGTGGCGGCTTGGGAATTAGGTATTGATAGTATATATAGCCAGCAGCAGAGGCAATAACAATCATCACTATAATCGCTATGAGAATTCTCTTCTCAATCATAAATAACCTCCTAAACATATTTTGAAAGGCAATTGTATATATCTTTCCATAACAATTCAATTTTTTACCAATTCTTACGTGAAACTTATATTTCAATTTTTGAAATATTCATGGGGTGAAATAGTTGAGGTTTTCGCCTTTAAGTAGTGTTGACCTATTAAGAAGTGTAATTTCATCTAAGCCTTCAAGATTTGTTTTGAATCAATCAGTTAAGAAGTGTAGAATTGATGGTGATAGTAGAGTTGAAATAGCATTAGAGTTGATTGCTGGAACTAGAAAAACAGCATGCTTTACATGTACACATATAGTTGCTCCAATAATTAGAGGGTTTATTGCTAAGGGTGCTAAGCTATTTGGGGTCGATGAAAGTGAATTGAAGGAGCAACTTAAACAGTCATATTGGAGGAAGGGTATTGCAAGTACACTTAAAGGTATAGTTAGATTTGGAGCTAGAAAGCCATTTACACCTGGAGCACCATTATTAGTGGTGTGGGATTTCACCTATAAATGCAATTTAAAGTGTAAGCATTGCTATAGCTCGGCTGGACAAAATAATTTATATGAAATGAGTACTGATGAAGCATTATTGACAGTTAATAGATTAGCTGATTCAGATGTAACTTCAATTGCATTTTCAGGTGGAGAACCATTAATGAGAAGAGATTTCTTTGAAATAGCTAGATCTGCATATGACTATGGAATGTATATTGCACTTGCAACTAATGGCACACTGATCACTAAGGAAATTGCAAGGAAACTGAGAGAGAATGGCATTAAATATGTGCAAATAAGCCTTGATGGAGCTAAACCTGAAACACACAATTCATTTAGAGGTGTACCATGGGCATATGAAAAAACGTTGAGGGGTATTAGAAATTGTATTGAAGAGGGATTATTTGTTGAAATTGCAACTACAATTACAAGACACAATTATCATGAAATATGGGGTATAATAGATTTATGTAGGAGGCTAGGGGTACCATGGTTAATGACATATAACTTCATACCTACAGGTAGAGGTAAAAATATAGTTAAACTTGACTTAACACCCATAGAGAGGGAGAATTTATTAAAAAGTTTTATTAAACAAACATATATGAATAGTGACATAACACTACTATCAACAGCACCTCAATACGCTAGGATTGCAATTCAAATTGCAAGAGAAAACGAGAATAAAGCACTAATAATGCCAACTCACTTCTGCAATATACCTGCAGTTGGCAGAGTAATGGAGATAGCTGACTTCATAGGTGGATGTGGAGCTGGAAGACTCTACTGTGCAATTGAACCTGATGGTTCAATACAGCCATGCGTATTCCTGCCAATAAAAGTTGGAAACATAATTAAAGACAACTTTGAAGAATTATGGACTAACAACCAAGTATTCAACAACCTAAGAAATAGAGATAAACTAAAAGGAAACTGCGGCACATGTGAATACAAGTATATTTGTGGTGGATGTAGAGCTAGAGCATACGCATACTTCAATGACTATCTTGCACCAGATCCAGGATGTATTAGAAATGAAGAATACTGGAGAAAGATATCATGTCAATCGAATTAGTTGAAGACACCATCAAAGGACTATTCAGAGCATTCATACTATGGCTCTTATCCAAAAAACCAATGTACGGCTACGAATTACTAAAAAACCTATCAGCACTACTCAACGGAAAAATAGGGCCAAGCGTAATATACACAATACTATACAAGCTTGAAGATGCAAAACTAATAGAAGGAGCATGGAAATCCATTGGAAAAAGAAGAAAAGTAAAATACTACAAAATCACAAAAGAAGGCCAAATAACCCTCAAAAAAATAAAAGAAGACATATCAGAAAAACTAAAACACTTCATCCAATACCTAATAGAAGAAGAATAAACCAACCAATAAAATTACATACAAAAGAAAACTATTAAATTCCCTCAAACATCACTGCAAATCCAATTAAATTAGCCTATTAAATTAATTAACTACTCGTCAACAAATATAATGCAAATGAGAAATTAAGATTACAATTTAAAGGTATACTTTCACACAACTAAATATAGTCCGCAACTGGAACTTTTATCATTAATTTCTTGCAAGTTTATTTGGTTCCCATGATAGTATGAGAAAGAAGCTTTCAGAAAGTCTTTTAACCCTAAAAAAGAAAAGAATTATTTATGTGAACCCAAAAAAGGGAATTGAAAGCTTACTTGACACTATTCCCGGCAGCTATTCATTTCAGTATGCCTCTAGCCTTCCTACAATTCAGTCTAGAAAGCAAGAAATGGGTAGATGGCTGGGAATGAGCTGGGTTTGGGCTG